>JAQTWR010000038.1 GCA_028689195.1 Anaerolineales bacterium
CGCGTTTGCAAGCCGATGGAGAAAAGGCGCGATTACCGCCCCTGAAGTTAAAGAAGTCGCAAGACAATTAGAGGAAGAAGGCGCAAAACAATACGCGGAGAAAATGGCGGCGACGGAAACCCGCGAGGCGTTAGCCTATCTCGGCGCGGCAGAGCCACGCGGCGCGGCGGGCGAAGCCATCCTCGAACTGGCAAATACTTTATTAAATCGAAAGCAATAAAGCGAGTCGAATCAAAGCGGGCAGAATGTCACTTGACATGGCTTTTCCGCGTGGCTTATAATTCGTTGCGCTCATCAAGCGGGTGTAGTTCAGTGGTAGAACGCTTGCTTCCCAAGCAAGATATCGTGGGTTCGAGTCCCATCACCCGCTCAAAGTCAGGTCGAGGACACCCCTCGACCTTTTGATTATATTTTAGAGATGGTTTGTAAGGTTGCTGTCATGCGATATCAACGCCTTGCAAGTAAAATATGTTTCGGAGAAATCGCGATGATGCCAGAAGATAAAAAAGGTACTATACTGTACGTGGAAGATAATCCTGATAACAGAAACCTCATCCGCAGGGTTTTGAACGCGGAAGGGTATACGCTCGTCGAGGCGGTCAACGCAAAGCAAGCCATCGAGAAACTGGAAGAAGGCGGTATTAACGCCGTTCTCATGGATATTAATATGCCCGATATGGACGGCTACACGTTAACCGCCAAGATCAAAGCCATAGAGAAATTTTCAAAAATCCCAATTATTGCGGTCACAGCCAATGTTATGCGCGGCGACCGGGAAAGATCACTGGAAGCGGGATGCGACGGGTATATCCAAAAGCCGATTGACATTGACACGCTTGCCCAGCAAATTGAACGATTTATAACAAGGAGCCATAATGTCTGACCAAACGCCTGGCGTATTCGATACGCAACCCATTCGCAAGCCGACCATTCCAAAAGATGCGGCTGTGCTGGTAGTGGAAGACAATGTGTCCAATTTTGTATTGATCGCGCGTATGCTTGGATATTTGGGTATCCACTGCGAGTGGAAAACCTCGGGCTACGAAGTTGTCGAATACGCGGACACGCTTCCGCGTCTGGACCTGATTCTGATGGATATCCGCCTGCCCTACGAGGATGGCTACGGCGCGTTGAAAAAAATCCGCGCTTCAGAACGCTTCAAAAATGTGCCAATTGTAGCGGTCACTGCGGAAGCCAGCATCGAGCAAATGAACAAGGCGAAAGATTCAGGGTTCGACGGCTTTTTAGGAAAGCCGCTAGACCCCGACCGCTTTCCCGATCAAATCCGCCGCATATTGGGTGGCGAACCCGTCTGGGAATATAGTTAACATTTGTAATGACAACATCTCAAACGACGCCCACTCTCGACGCTAAACAAAAAAGATTCAAGGGCAGTCTAGCAGGCACACTTGTAAGAACGCTCTTAGTCTTTACCTTCATCCCTTTCGCCGCAATGGCTGGCGCGGCTTACTTTCGCGCGCGCGCGCTTTTGCGCGAACAGGCGGTCGTTCAATTTCAAAACCTGCTTGAGACGCAGATACAAACGGTTGACGCTGAAATAAAAAACAAGGATTATCAACTTAAGCGTCTGCTCGATAAGAGCGACTATAAATTATTGGTGGAACTTGGGCTGCACGCCAATCCGCAGCGACAGACCGAATTCAACCAGATTCGCGCGGATCTATTAAGGGGATTTGAAAGCATGAACGCGCAGGAAGAATCCCCGTCTTTCAACAATTTTATTTTGATGGATTACAAAGGGAACATTAAGGTTTCGAGTAATCCGGAATGGCAAGGCGTCGCCATTGACCCGTCCATCTTCGACCAGATTTCGGGAGAATCGCCGTCGGCTGCCCTGTACAATCTACCTCCGCTTTACGAAAACAAGTTCATCTTTGTGACCGCCGTCCAGTACAAAACGGCGCGCGGCTCCACGTTGGGAATGTTAGTGGGCGTCACCGAGGGTAAAAACCTGCAGAGAATGACCCAGCCGATCAACGGGCTGTCGCCACTGGCAGATACTTACTTCATCCTCCCAAGCGGACAAGCCCTTTACAACGACCCAAACAGCAGAGAGTTTCTTCTCGCCGATTCGTCCGCTCCCTCGCAAGTTAAGATCGCCTCGAAATTATCCGAACTGATCGCAAAGAACGAACTCACGCCAAACGCCATGGACGTCGCCACATCAAAAGGCGAAGCGGCGCTGGCGCAAATTCAATGGCTGCCGTCCATGCGGTCGGGCATTGTTTTGGAAGTAAAAGAAACGGAAGTCTACGGACAACTTACGAGTCTTGCGCCGTTTACAGGCATATTGATTTTCTTCACATTAATCGCCACGGCAGTCGTACTGACGCTGGGAATCAACCGCGTCATCAAGCCTTTGCGTTCGCTCTCGAACATCACGCAAAGATTCGCGGAAGGCAATTGGGAGCAGCGCGCGGAAGTATTAAGCGACGACGAAGTGGGCTTCCTTGCAAGTTCGTTCAACTTAATGGCGGACGAACTCAGGGGAACTTACCGCCAGCTCGAACAAAAAGTGGACGAGCGCGCGCGCCAAATTCAAACCGCCGCAGAAGTGGCTCAAAGCTTCACCACGCTATCCAACCTCGACGAAATGCTCAACTCGACGGTCGAGCTGCTCATCAAGCAATTTGATTTTTATCAAGCCAGCGTATTTTTGCTGGATCGCAGCGGCAAGTATCTTGAGTTTAGAGCCGGGTTTGGCGCCGCCACGCAAGGACTAAAAGAAAAGAACTACAGACTCGAAGTCGGCTCGGCGTCCATTATGGGATGGGTCAGCGCAAACGGGCAGCCGCGCGTCACGTCTGACGTTTCGGAAGACGAATTCCATTTGAAGAATGAGTTGTTGCCAGAAACACGCTCCGAGGCGACTCTCCCAATCTCGATGAACAATCTGGTTTTAGGCGTGCTGGACGTACAAAGCGCGCAGGAAGACGCGTTTGGTCACGAAACTGTGGTGATGTTGCAAACGCTTGCCAGTCAATTGGCGACGGCGATTCAAACCGCGGGATTGACCGAGATCAGCCAGATTGACTTTGAAGAGCTCGCGCGTTTATATCGCTCCAGCCGATTGATTGCGGAAGCAAACACGGAAAACGAAATCTTCGAAATCGGCGAGCAAATCCTTAAGGAAGCCCCGTATATTGTGGCGTTGCTGCGCGCGCAAGACGAGACGTTGGAAATATATTCGTCGTCAGACGAGACAAAAGTCGGCGCGCCGCTCGAATCGCTGCCAAAGCATATCCCCGTCCGCATGGAAGAAATCGAAAAGTACCTCTCGCGCGGACCGATCATCGCGACGCCGAAAATTGACGAAAGCCCCAACGCGCTGAAAAACCTCGCGCAAAAAATAGGGCTCGAAAGCGCCGCATATCTGCCCATCAGAAAGAACGGCGAATTGGCGGCGATCATGATGATAGGAATACGGCAGGGCATTCTTGTCAGCGCGGCGTTGCAGCCATACACCAGCCTTGCGGAATTAATGACCGTTTCTATGGATAGAGCCGACGCGATTCAGCAAACGGAAAAGCACCTCCGCGAAGTGGAATCGCTGGCATCCATCAATGAAGCCATTTCAAAATCCGCGAACCTGCAAGATTTCTTTCAATCGCTGCACAGAAAAATACAAGACGTGATCGGCAATTACAATTTGATCGTCGCGCTCTACGACGCGAAGACAAACACAATCAGCGTGCCGTTCAGCTACGAAGACGGGCGGGTTCTGGCGATAGAATCCTTTCCGATGGGAGAGGGCTTAACGTCCATATTGATTCGCTCGCGCCAGCCTTTAATGCTGGTGGAAGATACGGAGCGAAGAACCGCAGATCTGGGCGCAAAGATCGTAGGAAAAGCGGCGCGTTCCTGGATGGGCGCTCCCATGCTTATCCAAAACGAACCTATCGGCGCATTAATCCTTCAAGATACCGAGAACGAACATGCCTTCGATGAAGACGACCTGAAATTCTTCACCACCATTACGGGACAAGTGGCGGGCGTAATTCACAACGTCCATCTTTTGGAGGAAAGTCAGCGCATAGCGGTTCAGCTGGAAAGCGCCGCAGAGATTGCCCGCGATATTAGCGGATTGCTCAATATTGACGAGCTGCTGATCAAAGCGGTGAATTTAATCCGCGAGCGGTTTAATTTTTATCATGCGTCCGTCTTTCTGCACGACCTATCCGGGGAGTTTGCGGTAATTCGCGAGGCAAGCGGCGAAGCGGGGGCGCAAATGAAACGCGCGGGATATAAAATCGGCATTGGCTCGAAATCAATCGTAGGGTTTGTCGGCAGCCGCGGCGAACAGCTGGTCATCAACGACACGGCAAGAGACGCAACCTACTACGCCAATCCGCTTTTTCCCGAAACGCGCGCCGAAGCCGCCATCCCCTTGAAAGTCGGCGAGCGGATTCTAGGCGTGTTGGACGTGCAGAGTTCGCAGCCTTACGCGTTCTCTGAAGAAAGCGTACGCAGCCTGAAAATTCTCGCGGATCAAATTGCGGTCGCGGTGGTCAATACCGAATTATTTGCGGAGACGCAGGAACACCTTTCGCAGCACCGTCTTTTGCACCACATCACCACTACGGTAGCTTCTGGCACAACGCTCGACGAAGCGCTGGAAAGCGCCGTGAGCGGTTTGCAGGTAACGCTTGGCGGAGACCGCGTTATCATTTTGCTTGCAGACAGCGAGAAGGAAGCCCTGGAAGTAAAAGCCTCGGTGGGTTACGCCGAAGATATTACCGATTTGCGCGTGACAGTCGGCGAAGGCATCATCGGTTGGGCGGCGGCGCATAGAAAACCCTTGCGCATTAAAGACGTAAGACTTGACCCGCGCTACCATGAGATCAGTTCAAACACGCGCTCAGAACTCGCCCTCCCGTTGATTTATCGCAACGAGTTGCTTGGCGTATTAAACGTGGAAAGCGAGCAGGTTGACGCTTACGCGGAAAACGACGAGGAAATGCTCGGCACGCTGGGCGGCAGCCTTGCCGCGATTATCGCCAACGCGCGCCTGCTCGAACAAATCCGCCAGCAGGCGGAACGCGAAAGAGTGGTGCATGAAGTGAGTTCCAAGATCCGCAGGTCTACGGATATTCAATCCATTATGATGACGACCGCGAGCGAGCTGGCGCGCATTACGGGCGCGCGTTACGCCAAACTTCAGGTAAAACCAGAACAAAGCAAAGGTCAAGAAGGCTCATAACATGGCAGGCAAATTCCCATTTACCCAAGCCCATAATCCCGAAGAAACGACGCGCATGTTGTATGAAAACTGGCGCGAGCGCTTCGTGTACCCTTTGCTTGTCGGCGTCCTCATATTTGGGGCGTTCGTCCTGATTTCGGCGGTTCGCAGCGCGGAAAATATCGCGCTCAATTCGGCGTTTACCGTAGTGTATGCAATCATTGCGCTTGTGACGTTCGTTCGGTTTTCGTATAAAGTCCGCATCTGGGCGTTCCTGTTTAGCGTTTACTCTATCGGCGTAATCGAACTGCTCCGTTACAGCATTCTAGGAGACAGCAGCCTCTTCTTCTTGGGGATGATCGTCATCGCAACCATGATGCTTTCCCCCAGAGCGGGTATTCTCACAACAACAGCCAGCGCCGTCACTTGCGCTGTGGTTGGATTCTTAATGCAGATTGCGTATATCAGTCCGCTTACTGACAACCTGCCCGCGGCAAAGGCCGAGGATTGGGTGAGCGGAACCGCCGCAATTGTGACGTTTGGCGTTGTGGTGATCCTTGGGTTTCAACGTTTGGAAAAGGAAATCTTAAACGCGCAAAAGAAAATTGACGCGACGCTTTCCGATCTTCAAGACGAACGCGCCAAGCTCGAGGAAAAAGTGCTGGAGCGCACCGTGAAATTGAAGAGAGTCAACGAAATCGGACGCGCGATCACATCCATTTTAGATCCCGACGAATTACTGTCGCACGCCATCGGCATGATCAGAGACGAGTTCGAATGTTACTATGTCGCCATTTTTTTTACGGATATTGCGGAGCAATGGGCTAACATCAAGGAAGCCACCGGCGACGCAGGAAAAGTTTTGCGCGAGAATAAATATCGCGTGGAGATAAAAGGGAAGAGTCTGGTCGGGGCGGCGATCCGCACAAGGCAGGTACGCATCGCGGAGGGCGCAGAAACCGGGTACATCATCCAGTCGGATATTCCCCTGCTCGCATATAGCCGCTCGCAAATCGCCGTTCCAATGGCGATTGGCGAGCGCATCATCGGCGCGCTGGAAATGCAATCCACCCAGGAAAACGCTTTTTTACAGCAGGACGCCGATACCTATCAAAACATGGCGAATGAAATCGCAATCGCATTTGAAAATTCGCGCCTGTTCAAAGAAGCGCAGCAAAGCCTGACAGAGATGCGCGCTACGCAGCGTCAATATTTGCAAAACGCATGGTCGTCTCTGGCTTCCGAGCATCGGCTGGAATATTCGCTCGGCGAGCGCGGGGAGGATGAGACGCAAATTACCGTGCCGCTCACCCTGCGCGACCAGATCATCGGTCAAATTGAAATGGCGACCAGCGAAGAGATGCCGCTGGAACAAAGAAATCTCATCGAAGCCATCGCAACGCAAGCCGCGCTTGCGCTGGAAAACGCGCGCCTGGTGGAAGAAAGCCAGTCCATTGCCGCGCGCGAAAGATTGACCAACGAGATTACGGCAAAGGTTTGGGCGTCTCCCACCATGAACGGCATCCTCCAAACCACAGTACGCGAATTGGGGCGCGCGCTCGAGGCGGCTGAGGTCGTCATTGAATTGAACGCGAGTCAACGATTTGACGTTAACGAAACGAAGGATAATTTTTAATGGCGCTTCCTCGTCACCTTCCCCAATGGGCAAAATACGCGGCGTTTGCCGTCATCGCGCTGTTGGTCTCAGCCGGCATACTCGGCTTGAATCAAATCATAGATCGAAGTCGGCAAGGCGAAACGCTGTTGACTTCGGCTCAGGCGCTTGCCTATAAAATATCCGCCGCAGAATGGCAAATGATCAGCGAAGGAACCGTGGCGCTGGAAACGGAACAAATCCTGTTCAAGGCGCGCCTCGACATGACGCAGACGCTCAATCAGGTTCTTGCGTTATACCCGCGCAATGCCGACCTGCTTTCGGCGAGCGAAACCCTCAAGATTTATTTGAATTTTTTGAACGAAGAAACGCGGCTGATAAAATCCGGGGATATTGAAGGGGCGAAACAATTGGACGAAGAAAGCGTCGACCCAACTTTCAAACTTTTAGAAGGGTTTGTAATTTCGGCTCAATCTTCCCTGCGCCAGCGCGCTCAATATACCCTGATGTTTACGAACATCGGCTTTATATTCCTGATCTTCGCGGCAAGTTCGGTCATTGCCACGCTTTGGGCGAGTAACGAAAAAGTATGGATCGAAAACCTGCAAACGGGCGTCAAAAACGAAGCGCTGTCTCAATCTGTTAAACACAGCGAAGAGATGGCAGTATACGCCGAAATGATCAACAATCGCAACAGGCAGCTTGTATCCGCATCGTATGTGATTCGCCAAGCCTCGTCCATTCAAGAGATCGCGGAGTTAATGGATACGGTCGTAAAGCTTACGGCGGAATTATTTGGATACTCGCATGTCGGCATTTATATCCTAAATGAGCAAAAAAACACCGCCTTTCTTCAGGCGGCTTCTTCTGCAAACGGCGGGCAATACGCGGGGCAGGGATTTCACATTGAGCCGAATAGAAGAAATCCGCTTTATCTGGTTGTAGAAGAAAATCGGCGTCACATCGCTTCGGATGCGGACGGCGCGACATACGCTCCAGACGCAAGTTTCCCATCCACCCGTTCGCGCATGATGCTGCCGCTCGCGATTCGCGGCAAAGTGGTCGGCGCGTTCGATATACATTCCGAAAAATCGGAGGCGTTCCACGCTGAAGACGCCGACATCCTTCAAACGGTAGCCGATCTGGTTGCGGTTTCGCTCGAAAACCTGCGCCTCACCAATGAAATGAAAACGCTTGCCAGCCAGTTGGAAACCAACATATCATTCCAAACGCGGGAAACATGGTCAAAACTGACCAGCCGTCATGCGCCCGCATACCAATACACGCCCGCAGGCGTGCGCCCAATATTCTCGCAAAAGAAGAGCGACGACGGCGACGACGGATTAAAGATACCCTTAACTTTACACGGGCAGACCATTGGCAACATCAAGCTGCGAAGGAAAGGCGTTTTTGCCAGCTGGTCGGAACATGAGCGAGAACTTATCGAAAAAATCGCCGATCAGGTTTCATTGGCGCTGGAAAACAGCCGTCTCGTAGACGAAGCGCAAAAGAGCGCGCAGCGAGATCAAATGATCGCCAACGTCTCGTCGCGCGTGCGCGAAACGCTGGACATCGAGTCTGTTATCCGCACCGCTACGACCGAGCTGCGTAAAGTGTTCGACCTGAAAGAAGCCGAAATCAGCGTCGGCTTCCCGCAATTGGACGAGAAAAACGCCAACCCGCAAAGGCGGCAATAGCGATGCAGTCGAAAATAAAAAGAGGCAGATCGTGGCTCAACTAAGAATCTCAATTGTCTGGAGGCTCATTACCTGGTTCGTCATCTTGTCGCTGGTTCCCGTCGGCGTCGTGATTGTTTTCACGCAAAGGCAGATACGCGAAAACGTTATCAACACGCAGTTGGAAATCATGCGCGACCACGCGCGCCTCTACGCAACCCGTATGAGAGCGGATCCCGGCAAGGAATCTGAAATCGCTTTCGACATGATGAATACGACAAACGGAGATACCTTTTACCTCATCGCGAGCAACGGTACCTATCTTGCCAGTTCCAATTACGAAAAGATAGGACGTTCCGCGCTGCAAGACTTCAGTTTTGAAACCCTGCAAAATCTATTGGCGCAAGAATCCACCGCCATTCTCGACGAAGAAAACGGACATGTCATCGGTTCTTACCGCGCGTCGCTTACGCAGCCTCTGGCGGTATCCGTCGGCAATATCGCGCAAAAAACGCTGACCTTAAGCAGCCTGCCGCGAAATCTCCTTATTCAACTATCCATCGCGCTTATCCTCGCGTCCATTATCGCGGGCGTTGTAACTTCCTCGGTAATTTCAAATCCGCTAAAAAAATTGACGGACTTCTCGAACGAAATCAAGAAGGGTCGCCTAAACGCGGCGTTTGAACCTCAAAAACTGCGCGGCGAATTTGCAGAGATGGCTTCTAACTTGCAAACGCTTGCCGTTAACACGCGCGCGTCGTTTGCAAGTATGGAGAACAAAGTCGAAGAGCGTACGCTTCAACTTGAACGGCGCAGCAATTTGTTGAAAGCCGTCGCCGACGTTGGGAAAGCCATCACCTCTTTCCGCAATCTTTCGGAGTTGCTGGAAAAAACCACGCACCTCATCAACGAGAATTTTGGATACTACCACGCGGGCATCTTCCTGCTCGATTCTTATAAAGAATACGCCGTCCTCAGCGCCGCAAACAGCGAAGGCGGACAGCGCATGTTAAAGAGAAAGCACCAGCTCCAAATTGGCGGCAACAGCATTGTGGGGTTCGTCACCCAAAACGCAAAAGCCCGCATCGCTTTAGACGTAGGCGCCGACGCCGTTTACTTCGACAACCCCGACCTGCCCGAAACGCGTTCCGAAATGGCGCTGCCGCTCATTGTCGGCGGGCAGATTCTTGGCGCGCTGGATGTGCAAAGCGTCGAAGCGCAGGCATTCACCGAGGAAGATATTTCTACGTTGCAAATTCTCGCCGAACAACTTGCGGTGGCAATTCAAAACGCGAACCTGCTCAGCGAAACCGAAAAAGCGCTCGAATCGGCGCGGCTGGTCTACGGCGAAATGAGCCGCGAAGCGTGGAGTAACATCCTGCGCAATCAACCGCTCATCGGCTTTCTCGCCACTCCCCCGGGCACAGCCCAAATGCGCTCCGACACGCTGGAAGCGCACCTCGCCAAAGCGTTTGAAACGGGAGACGTGGTACTCGGCAGCGATAACTTAACCATCAGTATTCCGATCAAAATACGCGGACAATCCATCGGCGCGATTCGACTCAAGAAAGCGGAGATTGCCGAAGCGTGGACGCAGGATGAAACCAACCTTGCGATTGCCCTAGCCGATCAGTTGAGCGGCGCGCTCGAAAGCGCCCGCCTGTACAAAGAGTCGCAGCGGCGCGCCGCGCGCGAATCGCTCGTTTCGGATATTTCCGCGCGAATTAGCGCAGCCTCGCACACCGACGCAATTCTGCGCGAAACCGTTCAAGAATTAGGTCAGACCTTCGGAAACGCGTCGGTCACCTTCCAATTGTTGGAAGAATTTAGCGAAGAGAAACAGATTGAAATTCAAGAAAGAGAATACGCGGTCAACGCCGATAGAAAGGCAAGAGAATAGGTATGTCTAACTTGCAAGCGCCAACGAACGACCCAACCTTCGCCGAACGCGTTATTCTGTTCGCGCGGAAAGGCATCGCTGCCCACGCGGTCGTTGCCGACCCAAGCCAAAGAAGACGCGCCCAACTGCTCAATGCGGTTGCGCTTCTCTTGACGCTTCTTTTTGCCATTGGCTTAATCTTCCAGTACAACGCGTTGAAAAACTTTTTATTCATGCCCGCCATTTCAATCGTCGCGTTCATGTTGGGCAAGTCAAAATATCCGCATATCGGCGTATTCCTGTTTTCGCTGGGCGCGCTCTCGGTCGAATACTTGTCCTTATATTTTGGTTATGTAAATAATTATTCGCTTACGGTTGTGTCGATCGTCCCGGCGGCGTTGATTGTGACGAGCGCAATCGCCAGTCAAAGGGCTTTTACGGGTCTTGCGTTTTTGGCGGTTCTCGCCGCTTATTTTGCGCCGTTATATTCATCCCCGCGAATCATCACGGATGATTATGCGTTTATCGGCAGCGTCGTCTTATCTGTGGGCGTGATTTTGTACGGCATAAACGTAATGCGCGCCAATCTTGAAAATTCTTACTTGGGAGAAATCCGCGCAAGAGACAATGAAATTCAAGATATAAAAACGCATTATACGAAACGCGCCGATGAATACAGCATGGAAATTGCATCCGCCAACCAGCAGGGCATGGATCGCGCAACGCGGCTGCGCGTCATCGCCGAACTTTCGCAGGAGATCGCGTCGGGCGTTGCAAAAAAACCGCAGGAGTGGCTTACATCCATTACGCAAGTCATCAGCGAAAAACTTGGATACTATCATGTAGGAATCTTCCTGCTCGATAAAAAACGCCAGTACGCGGAATTGCGCGCCGCCAACAGTAAAGGCGGGCAGCGCATGTTGGAACGCCGTCATCAATTGAAGGTGGGCGGCACGGGCATTGTGGGTTACGTTACGCAGAGCGGCTATCCGCGCATTGCCCTATCTACAGGCACAGACGCGGTTTTCTTCAACAACCCCGACCTGCCCGAAACAAAATCCGAAATGGCGCTGCCGCTCAAAATTGGGAACGAGGTCATCGGCGCGTTGGACGCGCAAAGCGTTTTCCCCTCCGCGTTCAGCGAAGAAGACGCTCATACGTTTACCGCGCTCGCCAACCTGATAGCCCTCGTCATTCAGGATATGCCAAGCGGCGACAAAAATGAAAAAGCGTTCTTCTCGAAAACTGAAAAACAACGAGGCGAATATACGCTCGGAAAAGACAAGCAAAGCGGATATTCCTTCCTAGCCGACGGAACGATTTTATCGGCAACGGCTGCGCGCACGCCTGCCGTGGAGAAGGCTCTTGCATCGGGCGAGGCGGTTGTTTTGCCAGCGTCGAAAGATTCTCCTTCTACGCTGGCTGTTCCCGTCAAAGTCCGCGATAACGTGATCGGATATATTCACATCGAAGCGGGAGGCGAAAATAGAAAATGGAGCGAGGACGAAATCGCGATAGCTCAGTCTGTATCAGAACGCGCCGCGCTCGCGCTTGAAAATGCGCGTCT
Source organism: Anaerolineales bacterium (assembly GCA_028689195.1). Taxonomy (GTDB): domain Bacteria; phylum Chloroflexota; class Anaerolineae; order Anaerolineales; family Villigracilaceae; genus Villigracilis. The sequence continues at coordinate 11,938 of JAQTWR010000038.1, forward strand.
CTTTGAAGAGACGGAACGCCGCGCCGAACAGGAACAACTCATGGCGCAGGTAACTTCGCGCATTGGCGAATCCACGAACTTTGAGCGCATCCTGCAAACCACTATTCAGGAAATTGGGCGCACGCTGGGAGCCAAGCGCACCTTTATTCAATTAGAACCGCCCGCGCCCACTTCTTCGGATGAAGACGTCGTCGAAATGGATCAAGGAGTTTAATGATGAATTCCCCCGCATCCACTTCCCCAAAATTGACTATGCCGCCTCCGCGTAACGAACCGCGCTCAAAAGGCGCGCGACGAGGTTTCTTAAGGTTGGGCGTCAAATTGCCCGCCATCGTAATTTTGCTGTTGGTTCTCGCCTTTTTGATTTCAACGTATTTGAGCGTAAAGGCGACTCAAAACGCCCTTGTTGAAACGCTCACAAACGAATTGAACGGGCAAGCCGCGTCCAGGGCGGAACTCATCCGCTCGAACTTGATTTGGACGCGAAGCCTAGCCATAGATTTAGCCGCCGCCGCCGAAGTCACAAAATACGACGAGGTGACAATACTGGCTACGATTCAAAATACGCTCAAACGCAACGAGCAAATTTACGGCTCTACCATTGCGTACGAACCTTCCCAATTCCGCACCGGCATTTATTATTGGTCGCCGTACTACAGCCGCACGCCAGACGGAGGTTTTCAATTTACGCAATTAGGAAAGCCCAGTTAT
>JAQTWR010000374.1 GCA_028689195.1 Anaerolineales bacterium
GTCTTTGAATCCTAACCTTGTGCGCGGAATCAACGTCTCTAATTTCAAACGGAAGTATCCGCTGGGGACGATCCACTTTTTGGTTTGGTTGTTTGGCGAGGAGGATTTATCGCGCCGCGCCAAATTTATGATGTGGCTCGCGGATTCTGCGTTTATCAACGCGCAGAGTCACCGCTTCCGCGCAAACGCAATCGAGTGGGTCGGGGATTATTTCAAGTCTGATTATTTGCTGAACATGACCGAGCGCGTGGACTTAATCGGTTTCGAGGAATCTTTGCGGCGTGAAATCTTCGCGGCGCTGGAGACAAATCCGCTGGCGGTGAATAGCGGGCAGGTCAAGTCGCGTCATTTTAATCTGAGCGGGTATCAATGCCAGTGGAATGATCCGAACCGCGAAAGAGAATCCATCGCGGGTTTGTTCGAAATCATCTCGACGCTGACGGGCTGGGCGGCGCCGAACCTTCCGCAAAAGTTTTTGAAAATAGAAGGCGGGCGGCAAAAAATAACGACGGAAGAGATTGCGCGGCGTTTTGGCTCTTTAGATAAATTCCTTGCGGATGAAGCCGTGTTTTCGTATGTGTTCCCGTACCGCGATTCGGTCAATTACACGAACGGGATTGCGTGATATTTATCCCTGCCAAAAGGTAGGTTTGGCTCTGTACATTCCGTCCGATAAACGTACAATAAAATAAATGGAGGCACACCCTATGCGAGATTTAACCAATGAAATCCTTGAACTGATTCGCCGCACGTCGTCGAGCCTGCCGCCCGATGTGGAGCAGCGTCTGCGCGAGGCGATTGAAAAAGAAGAACCGAACTCGGCGGCGCGCGGCGCGTTCGAGACTATTTTGAAAAACGTGGAACTTTCGCGCGCGCAGTCCACGCCGATTTGTCAGGATACCGGCACGCCGATTTTCAACGTGCATTATCCGCTGGGCTGGTCAACGCTCAAACTCAAGGCGCAAATCCGCGCGGCGCTGGCGGATGCGACGAAAAAATCGTACATGCGCCCCAACGCCGTGGACGCGATCTACGATAAGAACACGGGCAATAATCTCGGCGGCGATGATTTTCCTTACATCCATTTTGAAGAAACCGAAGGCGATGAGTTGGTGATCGAGTTGATGCTCAAAGGCGGCGGATGCGAAAACGTGGGGCGGCAGTATTCCCTGCCCGATAATGCTCTCGGCGCGGGGCGCGACCTTGCCGGCGTGCGTAAAGTTGTCCTCGACGCGGTGCAAAAAGCCCAGGGTCAGGGATGCGCGCCGGGGATTCTCGGCGTTTCGATTGGCGGCGACCGCGGCACGTCTTACGTCAAATCGAAGGAAGTTTTGCTCAGCGAAATGGGAACGCGCAACGCCGACCCGAAACTGGCGGCGCTGGAAGAACGCCTGACGAGCGAAGCCAACGAGATGGGAATCGGTCCCATGGGTTTCGGCGGCAAGACCACAGTGTTGGATACCAAGATCGTCGGTCTCAGCCGCTTGCCCGCTTCGTATTACGTCTCGGTGTCTTATATGTGCTGGGCGTATCGCCGCCGCAAGATGACGGTGAAAGGCGAGGAAGTCATTTACGATTAAGGTTTTTACGCATTACGGAATACGAATTACGCGCTTCGTAGTTCGTGGGATGTGGTGCGTGATGCGTAAGGAGAATTATGAAATCAATAACAACCCCAATCAGCGATGAAACCATCCGCGAGTTGAAGGTGGGCGACGCGGTTAATCTTTCGGGAATTATGGTCACCGGGCGCGACGCCGCGCACAAGTGGATGATAGAAACCTTCATCAAAAAGACGCGCGCGCCGCAAGGCGACGATTTGCAGGCGTACGAGGAGTTGAAGAAATTACTGAACGGCTCGGTCATCTATCATTGCGGACCCGTCGTTTCGGGACTCGACACAAAGGATTATAAATTCGTCGCGGCAGGACCGACGACTTCCATCCGCGAAGAGCCGTATCAAGCCGATGTGATGAAGCACTTCAACGTCAAAGGCGTAATCGGCAAGGGCGGCATGGGCGCGAAGACTTTGCAAGGCTGCGCTGAAACGCCCGGCGCATATCTCCACGCCATTGGCGGCGCGGCTTCTTACATTGCAAAGACGGTCGTCAAAGTGCATGGCGTTTTCAAAATGGAATTTGGCGTGCCTGAGGCGATGTGGGTCATCGAAGTGAAAGATTTCCCCGTCGTCGTTACAATGGATTCTCACGGCGGAAGCCAGCACGCGGTCATCGAAGAAACTTCCAAAAAAGTGTTGGACGGTTTGCTGGCAAAACCGTTGTAATGCGATATAAATATCGCGCGGCGGAATGGCGCGTTTTTTTGTGTAGTATAATCTCGCCGCTTAAGTAACCTTGTAAGGAGTTTCTATGTCTGGTCATTCAAAATGGTCTACGATTAAACGCAAAAAAGGCGCAGCCGACGCAAAGCGCGGCGCGATCTTTACGCGGCTAACCCGCGAAATTGTGATTTCAGCCCGCGAAGGCGGCAGCGATATTGACTCGAATTTCCGCTTGCGTCTCGCGGTGGATAAAGCCCGCGCAGAAAACATGCCCAAAGACAACATCGAACGCGCCATCAAACGCGGCGCGGGCGAAGATAAAGACGGCGCCGCCTTTGAAGAAATCACCTTCGAGGGATACGGTCCGCACGGCTCTGCGTTGATGGTCACTTGCGTCACCGATAACCGCAACCGCACCGTCCCCGATATGCGCCATGCCTTCAGTAAATACGGCGGCAATATGGCAGAGCCGGGCGCGGTGGCGTGGCAGTTTGACCGCAAATCCTATTTTGCTTTCCCGTCCAGCCAAATGTCTTTCGATAAAGCGTTTGAACTCGGAGTCGTCATCGGCGCGGACGATGTGGTGGACGGCGACGAAACCATCGAAATTTACGCGCCCGTCGAATCTTTCAAAACCATCGCGGACGCGCTCCATCAAGTCCATGTTCACCCTGACGAATCGGGTTTGCGTATGATCGCCAAACAGGAAATGGAACTCGACGTAGAATCCACTTTGAAATTCATGCGGATGGTCGAAGCCATCGAAGAACTCGACGACGTGCAGGATGTTTTCCATAAC
>JAQTWR010000039.1 GCA_028689195.1 Anaerolineales bacterium
TTCGGTCACTGAAAAACGCTCCCTCAGGGTGACATGCTGATGTTTTTGGCTTATACATTATTCACGTTAATTTAGACGACGACCTTGCGCGAATCTTCGCGGAGCGATTGAACTGCCGCGAACGTGGCTTTGGTCGCGCCGATGAGTTGCTCATACGGGATTGGCGGTTTGCCGCTTTCTTTAATGGCTTTGGCAAACACAGATATTTCATTCTTCCAGCCTTTATCTTGCGCCATTTTTGTTCCCTTCTTCTTTCCGTCTTTTATGGTCGTCAAAGAAACGTAATCATCCAAAATGGAAATTTGACCGTCGCAGAAAACTTCCAGCCGTTCTTTGGGATGCGATTTGTCGCCGCTGGCGAGATAGTCCACTACGCCAATGGAGCCGTCGGGGAAAGCAAAAGTCATGCTGACGTTATCTTCGCGATATTTTCCGGCGTCGGGCAGCGCGTGCGCGGTAACGGAAATTGGAGACGCGCCGACAAGATAAGTTATCAAATCAATGAAGTGACAGGCTTCGCCGATGATTCTCCCGCCGCCGATTTGCTCGTCCTGTGTCCAGTGATTTAATGGAATGTACCCTGCGTTGATTCGATAATGTGCGTAAATGGACGACGAACGATTGACGATGGATGACTTTAGTTGTTGCGCGAGAGGCGAGAAGCGACGGTTGAAACCAGTAATCAGTAAACAGTGATCAGCGCTCAGTAATTGCTTACTGATTACTGACAACTGTTTATTATTTATCGCAAGCGGTTTTTCGACAAAAACATGCTTTCCAGCCTTCAGCGCTTTGACGACTAAATCAGCGTGGGAATCATGCCGCGTGAGAATGGCGATTGTGTTTATATTTGGATCATTGATGATTTCATCTTCGGATGACGTAGCGTATTGAAAGCCGAATTTCCTCCCCGAATGCTGCGCGTGAAGTCCGCCGGAAGATGCGATGCCGACGAGATCAAAATCCTTGTTGTTTTTTATTACGGGAAGCAAAGTCGCGTTAGCGTAAAGTCCCGCGCCGAGAACGCCGAGTTTTACGACATTTGAAGGTTTGAAGGTTTGAAGGTTGAACCTTACAATTTTTGAACTTTCCAATTTTTCAGCGGCGCTTGAATATGTCAACAACACGCCAAGAAATGCTTCTTTCCTCTTTCCAGTAATTACCTCGTATGCCTTCACGCCTTGCTCGATTGGAAAACGATGCGTAATGAGACTTTCGACCTTCAATTTTTGACTCGACATTAAATCCACAACGGCTTGGAAGTTGCGCCCTTCCGTCCAGCGGATGTAGCCGATGGGATAATCATTTCCGTTTTCTTCGTAATTTGAGTCGTAACGCCCGGGTCCGTAGGAACGCGAGTTGATGAAGGCAAGTTCTTTTTCGTAATAGATTTTTCGCGGAATATTTAATCCCACCGCGCCGGTGGCGACGACTTTTGCGCGGTCGCGAGCGATTGCGCCCGCAAGTTCAACGGGATCGTTTGACGGCGTATCCGCGCAGATAATAATTGAATCAAATCCGCGATTGGCGGTAAAACTCTGGGACGCTGATTCTGCCTGCGCGCGCGGAACAGATTGAATTCCAAGCGCAGCCGCGAGCGCGATCCGCTTGGGGTCGAGATCAATACCGAGGACGTTGCATCCCGCCGCAGCCGCCATCTGAATCGTCAATAATCCCAAAAGCCCCAAGCCGATGACGGCGACGTTTTCGCCGAGTTGCGGTTCTGCCAGACGAAATCCATGCAGCGCGATTGCGCCGAGCGTGGTAAACGCGGCGGATTCAAAATCCACGTTGTTGGGGAGCGGCGTTAGAAGATTGCGCGGGACGACGTTGTATTCGGCGTGTGAGGCGTATCCGCCGCCCGCGCACGCCACGCGCTGACCGACTTTGAATCCCTGCATGTTTTTGCCAAGCGCCACAATTGTGCCGGCGGACGAATACCCCAGCGCCATGGGCTGGTCGAGACGATTGAAGACAGCCTGCACGGTTGGGATAATTCCTTCGCGCTTCGCTTTGTCGAGCGTCTGTTTGACGAGGTCGGGGCGCGAGCGCGCTTTGCCCAGATAACTTTTTTCGGCGAATTCGACGACCATGCGTTCGGTGCCAGCCGAGACGAGGGACGCGGAAATTTTTACGAGGGCTTGCCCTTCGCGCGGCGCGGGGGTGGGAACTTCTTCGATGATGGTTTTTCCGTTTTTGATATTTTGAAGGAGTTGTTTCATTTTGATTTACGATTTCAAATTTGGATTTTGGTTGGCGAAAGTATAACTCATGCGAGAGGGGAATATGAGTTGCGTTGCGTATTAGGAGTGTCTAAAAGGATGGGCTTTCTTTAACGCGAAGGCGCAAAGACGCCAAGCCTCAAAGGTTTCTTTGCGTCTTCGAGTCTTCGTGACTTTGTGTTTAGCCCACAAAGTTAGACACTCTCTGCGTATTCAATAGACGTTATCGGAAATAAAATTGGGACGCTGATGAACGCAGAAAACGCAGATTTTTCTTTCTTGAATCAGCGATTTTCAGCGTCCAAAAATAGGTTCTTGGCTTATTACCGATAACGTCTAATTAAGCAACCCAAGTTGCTCCCTGTTTTCTGGCAAGAAAATTTCAAGCCCTTGCCACAGATTTCGCCGATTTACACGGATTTTTTTAATCAGTGAAAAATCCGCGGCAAAAGAACTAAAAAAACTGGTGAAGGTGATAACTTGAGTTAAGTAAAAACTTAAATATTGCTTTCGTTTTTTGTAAATGCTATCCTAGTCGCAGACCCGAACAGCGATTGCTGTTCAGTTACCATTTATTAAAAAGGAGAATATTATGTTAGGCGGCTATGCAAATCGTATCGCGTGGGTTGATCTATCGGCTGGCAAGGTGGAATTCAAGCCTGTGCCTGAGGACGACGCCAAAAAATATATTGGCGGACGCGGATTAGGCGTGAAATTTGTTTATGATAACGGTCCAAAAGTGGACGCGCTCTCTCCTGATAATATTTTGTGTTTTATGAACGGACCGCTGACTGGCTCTGAAGCCAACATGAGCGGACGCATGGCGGTTGTAACCAAATCGCCCCTGACGGGAACGATAACGGATTCTCATCACGGCGGTTGGTCGGCGGCGCGTTTGCGCTGGGCTGGCTTCGACGGCTTGGTGTTCAAAGGCAAAGCCGCAAAGCCGACATACGCTTATATCCATGACGATCAATTGGAATTGCTGGACGCTTCGGAAGTTTGGGGAAAAGGCGTGCATGATACCGTAAAATACTTCAAGGAAAAATACGGCGAGAAAGATTTAACCGTCATCGCCATTGGTCCCGCGGGCGAGAACCAGGTCAAGTTTGCGTGCTGGGTCAACGAAGATGACCGCGCTTCGGGTCGCGGCGGAACAGGCTGCGTAGGTGGAAGCAAGATGCTCAAAGCCATCGTCGTCAAAGCCGAGAAGAAACTCACCAAAGCCGCAGACCGCGACGCATGGAAAGCCGCGCATGATCGCTCCCTCAAAAATATCATGGCGGAAGAAAACATCACCAGCCCGCGTAAGGGCGGTCTTTCCGTCTACGGCACGAACGTGTTGATGAACATCACCAACAGCATCGGCGCGCTGCCTACCAAGAACAGCATGGTCACATCCTATGGCGAAGACGGCGAAAAAATCAGCGGCGAATATGTGAACGCGAATCTGCTCGTGGATAATCCCACCTGTCACGCCTGCCCTGTGGCTTGCAAAAAGGAAGTGGAAGTTAAGGATGGACCCTATAAAGGTCTGCGCATGGAATCTGTCGAGTATGAACCGTCCTGGTCTGTTGGAGCAAACTGCGGAAACAACGACGCGCGACTCGTCGCCAAGATGATTGATCTCTCCAACGACTTCGGCTTCGACGCCATCGAAATCGGACATCCGCTTTCGGTTTGGATGGAAGCCAGCGAAAAAGGCTACACCAACGGCTCAGGCAAACTCGCATGGGGCGACGGCGATGGCATGACCAATGCCGCCGCGATGATTGCCAAGCGCGAAGGTCTTGGCGATGTGATGGCAAACGGCGCGAACGCAACCGCCGCGCATTTTGGACATCCCGAACTCGCGATGACCGCCAAAGGTCAGGGCATCCCCGCCTACGATCCGCGCGGACTTAAGGGCATGGGTCTCGGCTATGCCACATCGAATCGCGGCGCGTGCCACCTGCGCGCTTACACTCCCGCCGCCGAATTGGGCGTAATGCCCTTCGGCTCGCTCAAAGTTGATCCGCTGGCGTGGAAGGATAAGGGCGGCTTGGTGAAAATCTTCCAGGATATTCACGCCTTCTCAGACAGCATGGACTTGTGCAAGTTCAGCGCGTTCGCGATGGGCGCGGAAGAATACGCCATGCAGTATTCTGCGATGGTCGGCGTGCCGTTCACTACCGACGACGTGTTGAAAACCGGCGAGCGCATTTACAACCTCGAACGCCATTACAACAATCTCGCGGGCTTCGGTGCAGGCTCTGACACCCTGCCCAAGCGCTTCACCGAAGAAGCCTCCACTATGCTCGGCTCGTTGGGACATGTCTGCGAGTTGGATCAAATGCTTGCCGAATATTATGCCGCGCGCGGCTGGGATAACGGCGTAGTCAGCGACGCGAAGTTGAAAGAATTAGAGATTGCATAGAATCAGATAATCAATAAAAAAGGAGGCGCGTCTGAAAAGGCGCGCCTTTTTGATTTAATAGTTTGCGCCTCACGGTATAATCTTTGCCATGCGAAAGGGACTTCTCCTCTACAACCCGGCGGCGGGACGATATTCCGTCAAGCGTTTTGTGCGCGGAATTATTACTCCGCTCAAGGCGGCGGGCTGGAGCGTGGAAATCGCCGAGACGTTAAACGGAACGCACGCCACGCAGACCGCGCATCAAGCCGCGCGGGAAAACTACGATGCGGTGTTCGCAATCGGCGGCGACGGCACGGTCGGGCAGGTGGCAAGCGGACTGATTGATTCAGAAACCGCGCTTGCCGTCCTCCCCGCCGGCACCGCAAACGTGTGGGCATTCGAGCAGGGTCAGAAACTTTTCGGGTTATTCAATTGGTGGGCGTTGAAAGAGAACGCGGCAAAACTCGCAAACGTCGAACCTCAGTATGTGGATGTCGGCTTGTGCAACGACCATCCGTTTTTGTTGTGGGCGGGCGTGGGGCTGGACGCGCAAACCATTCACAAGATCGAGCCGCGTTCGCGCTTTTTCAAACATGTCGCCGTGCCGCATTATTTTGCGACCATCGTCTGGGAAGCCACTTTCTGGCACGGGCTTGACCTCCGTATTTATGCCGATGGAGAATTGGTCGAAGGGCGTTATGTTGTCGCGGTCGCAACCAACATCCGCCACTACGCCGGCGGGTTGGCGCTGCTCTCTCCCGACGCGCTGCTCGACGATAACGAAATGGACTTGTGGCTCTTAAGCGGAAACAGCCTCGCGGATGCGCTGATGCACTTATACGAACTCGCATCGGGACGCCACCTCTCATCGGATCAGGCGCGCAAGATTTCCTTCCGTTCGGCGCGGATAGAATCTGACGCGGCGTTTTCCATTCAAGTAGACGGCGATCCCGCGCTTGGCAGCCGCTGCGCGAATATCGCGGTTAAACATCGCGCGTTGAAAGTATTGATGCCAGACGACGCGTTATATTTGTTAAAAAATCCAAACATGAAGTAAGGGCAGGTCGCGATCTGCCCCTGCGCGGTAAACCAAAAAATGGACTTAAAACCCTACCTCAATCGCTATGTCATTATCGGGATGCTCTCCGTCGCGGGGATTTTACTCATCGCCACGCTGATTCTCATCGGCTGGACTTCGCCGCGCTTCTCTCCCGAAGTTGGATTCGCGCCCGCCGATTTGACCATCATCCCCGCGCCGACGCATACGCCCAACGCGATTCCCACATCCACTATGGACCCAAACGTCACGCCTACGCTCGAGCCAAATACGATTGGTGTTGGCGCGTACGTGCAAATCAGCGGCACCGAAGGCGAGGGATTGAAAATTCACTCCGCGCCGAGTTTGAACAGCGACCTTGTTTTCTTCGGCGGCGAGTCGGAAGTGTTCGTCGTCCGCGAAGGACCGCAAACCGCAGACGGATATACATGGTGGAAACTCGTCGCGCCGTATGACGAAACCCGCGCAGGCTGGGCTGCCGCGGATTTCCTCGCGGTCGTCCCCGCGCCGCAATAACTATCGGACTCCAACGTCTCCTGACGTTGGAAAATTTCACCGCCGAAGTCTGGAGACTTCGGACAAGAGGATAAAATGTCTGAAAGAGCCACAAACATAAACGCCAATAAAAGCAAAAAAGAATTCACCGTCGCATGGAACGACGGGCATGTCAGCGTCTATCCCTTTGGATTGCTGCGCGCCGCGTGTCCCTGCGCCTCGTGCCGCGGCGGACACGAGAATATGAAATCCGAACCTGACGAAGATGTGTTTACCAGACAAATGGACGACTCGCCTGCCACGCGCCTTGCCAACGTGGTCGCCGTCGGCTCGTACGCGCTGACCATCGTCTGGGAGGACGGTCACGATTACGGCATTTTCAACTGGCATTATCTCCGCGCGTTGTGTCCGTGCGATGAGTGTAGAAAAAAATAACCATAAGACCTCCGAGATTTCAAAAACTTCGGAGGTCTTTTTACAGGGAGTATAATGGCTCAAACAAAGGAGTGAAGAATTATGACTGCTCATGTACTTGCCCCGCAGGATTTAATTCGTAAAGCCGTGATCGAAGTGGCTCAATTACAAGAAAATGAGTTGCTCATCGTGATAGAAGCGGTTGAGTTTTTGAAGAAACAACGCGCCCGCCCCAATCGGGAGGCTGCCAAAGAAATCGTGGCGCGCGCCAAAGCCCGCGCGGCAGAGACGCGCGATCTCCCGCGCAAAGAGTTGATAAAAAAATTTAGCGATACGCTTGACGCCATCCGCGCAGAAGCAATCAAGAACGGCATAGCCATTGACGGGGAATTGGAAAGTGACTAAGCCGATCCGCGCCGTGTTGGACACGAATGTTTTTATTTCTGCCGCGCTCAGTAAAAGCGCAACCAGTCCGACCCGCGAAACGCTGGAACGCTGGAAACGCGGAGAATTCATCCTATTGATATGCACTCCGTTGGCTGAAGAAATTGCTGAAAAATTAAAAGACCGTAATATAGACGAAGATAAAACTGTAGACTTGATCGAAACGCTGGTAACTCTTGCAGACTGGGTGGAGGTCCCGCCTGATAAAATCGAATCTCTGCTTTCTGATCCAGATGATAATGTGATCGTCGCCTGCGCCGTTGAAGGAAAAGCCAATTACCTTGTAACTTACGACCCGCACTTTGATTCGCTCAATGGAGAATATCAGGGGATAAAAATCCTCAAAGCGATCCCATTTTTGGAAATTTTACGCAAAGACGAAAATTGATGAAAACCCTCTCCCGCATCCTCAGCATCCTCTCCGCATTTTTCGGAATTCTCACCCTCATCCCTTCGCCCAAAGGTCGGCGCGGCGGATATATTTGGCTTCCCAAATTATGGGCGGGCGCGTGGTCGCCTTTCCTTGCGATTGCCGGCGCGTTGGGCGCGCTGCTCGGTTTGGGACGCAAAGACCGCGCCGCGATTCTCTTCGGGATGTTTGGCGCGTTCGCGGGCGCGCGTCACACGCAGCGCGTCACGAAAAAGCACGGCGCGTTCGATCTCGCCTTCGGGCAGGATTGGGAACAGCGCATCCCGCCCGAACAGTGGACGCGCCTCTCGCGTCCCTATCAATTGATTCAGCCCGCCAAGCCGCTCGGACTTTATCAAAAGGACGTTAACCTCGGAACGCGCGCCGCGCCGCTTCTCGCCGATATTTGGCTTCCCCCGCGCGGAGTCAAACCCTCGCGCCTCGGAGTGATTTACCTGCACGGCTCATGGTGGCAGGCGGTGGATAAAGATTTTCTCACGCGTCCGTTGTTTGCGCGGCTGGTCAATCAAGGTCATGTAGTGATGGACGTGGCGTACTCGCTCGCGCCCGCCGCGAACATGAAACAAATGATAGACGAAGTGAAACGCGCCATCGTGTGGATGAAAACCCACGCGGACGAACTCGATATTGACCCAAATCGAATTGTGCTGATGGGCGGCTCGGTAGGCGGCGGGCAACTCGCGCTGCTCGCGGCGTATACGCCCAACACGCTGCAATCGAAGCGCGTCAAAACTGATACCTCGGTGCGCGGCGTGATTTCGATGTACGGCGTCACTGACATGACCGCATACTTCCACGAATATGGCGCGATCAACCCGCAGCCCGAATATTCATCGCAGATGACCGAAGATATGCGCCCGCGCGTCCATGACAAAACATGGCTGGATAAATTTATGACCCGCGCGCGCGTTTTTCCCGCCTATCGCTATGGCAACATGCCCGGCGGCGCGGCGCTGATGATTGATATCTTCGGCGGTACGCTGAATGAAATTCCCGAAACCTACAAACGCTACTCCCCGCTGACCCACGTCGGCGCGCATTGCCCGCCCACGCTGCAAATCTTCGGTGACGAAGATTTCGCCATTGACGTTTCGCATGGCAGGCGCTTACATGCCGCGCTGCAAAACGCGGACGTTCCGTCGGCGTATGTCGAACTTCCCGAAACCGTCCACGCCTTCGATCAATACTTCGGAGTCTCGCGCCGCGTTGCGCCCGCCGCGCAAATTGCCGCAAACGACATCGAACAGTTTTTGGCGTTGATGGCGTAAAGCGCATGAACAAACGCGACGTCATCCAAAAAACAGCCGAATATATCAAACAGGAATTTCAAGCCGATTCGTCGGGACATGACTGGTGGCATATCTACCGCGTGTGGAAGAACGCGCTGGCGATTTGCGAGAGCGAGCGCGGAGATATTTTCATCGTGGAACTTGCCGCGCTGCTGCACGATCTCGACGATTGGAAGTTCAACGAAGGCGACGACGAAACGCCGCGCCGCGCCCAAGCGTGGATGGAATCCTGCGGCGTGGATTCGCAAATCAACGCGCAAGTGTGCGAAGTGATTTCGCATATCTCATACAAAGGCGCGGGCGTGGAAAATAAAATGAACTCGCTGGAAGGCTTCATCGTGCAAGACGCGGATAGACTCGACGCCATCGGCGCAATTGGAATTGGGCGCGCGTTTGCGTATGGCGGCTATAAAAATCGCATGATGTACGACCCCGATTCTCCGCCGCAAATGCACGCGACTTTTGAGCAGTACAAGAACAGCAAGAGCGCGACCATCAATCACTTTTACGAGAAATTATTGCTGCTCAAAGATATGATGAACACCCCCGCCGCAAAAAAAATAGCGGAGGAAAGACACGAGGTCATGCTCCGCTTTTTGGATCAGTTTATGAAGGAGTGGAAGGAAAACGACACAGGCGACAGTCATCTTTAAGATGACTGTCACTTGCCTACGGTATCTTCAACATCTCGCGGACGATGGGGGTCAGACCGCTGAAGAAAAACTCCACCGCAATCACCATCACAATTAAGCCCATGAGTCGCAGCATCACTTTATTGCCGTTCTCGCCGATGAGATGCGTTACCTGCTTTGCGCCGAGCAGAAAAAGATAGGTGACGAGGATCAGCAGAACGATTACGCCCAGCACGATCCCGTATTGGATTGCGGATTGCGCTTCGTTCATTAACAAAATCGCGGTTGTGATCGCGCCCGGTCCGCAGATGATGGGAATGCCCAGCGGGGTGAGCGAAATATCGTTGATGTATTCGTGCGTGGTTTCGTCGTCGAACTGCGTGCGCGAAAGATGCGCCTGCAGCATTTCATATCCCATGATGAAAAAGATAATACCGCCGACGACGCGCAAACTGTCCGCCGAGATGGAAAAGAATCGGAATATCCATTGCCCCGTCAACGCGAAGGCGAGCAGGATGAACAGCGCGGTGAGCGAGGCTTTGCGCGCCACGCGATGCGATTCCTGCGGCGATAACTTGGCGGTCATGGCGGCGTAGACGGGAATCACGCCGATGGGGTTGACCATTGTGAACATGGATACGAAACTGAGCAGGGCAAATTCAAATAACGGGGATGCGGTCATGGGTCTCCTGAAAATGTTTGTCTATTGTAACCAAGAAAAGCCGCGTACAATTGATTTGTCAGATGAAAGGAGACTCTATGAACAAGGCAAAAAAGTTTTTCGCGATTCTTTTTATCGCAGCGACGATTTTGGCGTGCCAAACGCTGACGGGCGTATCCGAAACCCGCGCTCCAGAAGCGTCTTCGCCCGTCGTCACAGGCGCGGCGACTGAGGCGCAGTCTGCTTTGGGCGCAGAATCAAATCCGCGGGCGGGGTCGTCTGGGCTGGGCGATTCTCTCTATCCGAATTTTGGCAACGGCGGATATGACGCGCAAAGTTATCTGATTGATATTACCGTGCGCGACGTGAAGACCAGCGATTTGAATGCGACGACGACCATTGCGGCAAACGCCACGCAGGATTTAGCGTCTTTCAATTTGGATTTCATCGGTTTTGAAATTACACAGTTGACGGTGAATGGCGAAGCCGCAAAGTTTTCGCGCAGCGGACAAGAGTTGACGATCACGCCCAACCAATTAATTAAAAAGGGCGAGGCGTTTACGGTAGTCGTCGAATACGAAGGCTCTCCCGAAGTAATAGATTCTGAAGCGCTGCCCGTGCAAACGGGTTGGGTGACGTTTGAAGAAGGTATCTTTGTGTTAAGCGAACCCGACGGCGCGGCGAGTTTTTATCCCGTCAATGACCATCCGCTCGACAAGGCGCGATTTACCTTCCGCGTGACCGTTCCCAAACCGTATGAGGTTGCGGCGAACGGCGTGTTGAGCGAAACGAAAGATAACGGCAAGACCACCACTTATTTGTTCAAATTGCGCGACCCGATGGCGAGTTATCTTGCGACCGTCAATATCGGCGATTTCGACGAAGAGACCATGCAGTCGCCAAACGGCGTTCCGATTCGTAATTATTACGCGGCGGGTTTGCCCAAAGGCGTGAACAAGCCTTTTGCGCGTCAGGGCGAGATGCTTGATTTTTATAGCGAAATTTTCGGGACATATCCGTTTGAGGTTTACGGTTCGCTGGTGATGAATACCGATTTCGGCGCGGCGCTCGAAAATCAAACCATGTCTATTTATGGAATTGACATGGTTGACGTAAATGATATTGAAGGCACAGAAGCGGTCGTGGCGCACGAACTTTCGCATCAGTGGTTCGGCGATAGTTTGAGCGTGGCAGATTGGGGCGATATTTGGCTGAACGAGGGATTTGCGACCTACGCCGAAGGGCTGTGGATCGAACATCTCTACGGGCGCGACGAATTGAATCAGTGGGTCAAGTATCTCTACCGCGAGGCGGAATCTTCGCCGCAGTATTTTCCCGCGCCGGGGAATCCACCCGCGGACGATCTCTTCAACGGCGGAGTTTACTATCGCGGCGGTTTGGCCCTGCACGCGCTGCGGCTCGAAGTCGGCGACGAGGCGTTTTTCAAAATTCTCAAAGTCTATTATGACCGCTACAAAGGAAGCGCCGCCACAACCGAAGAGTTCATCGCGGTTGCGGAAGAAATCAGCGGGCAGGATTTGAAATCCCTGTTCGACGTGTGGTTATATCAAGACGCGCTGGCGGCTATCCCCGAATTGGGGCTGGGGAAATAGCGGCGCGGTTTCCAAAAAAAAAATACCCCAACGCAGCCGTTGGGGTATTTTTACGCAAAGCGGACGAACGTTCAATGACCGCCGTTTTTTGCAAACCACGCGTTGATCCGTTTCCGCAGGGGAGAAAAAATACCGAGGTGCGCCAGCATCAACGCGGAGATGAATATCATCGCGAAGAAAATTGCGAAGTCGTTGATTATCTTCGAGTTGTCGGGTTCGGGAATAAAAACATAACGAACTACAATGGCGAACAATTGTATGACGCTGATAACCAGCAGCGGAATGGCGAAGGGGCGCAGGTCGTGATCTTCTACGAGCAGGTGCAGGAAGAGTATAACCAACAGCCCGCCGAGCAGTATCGTCAGGTACGCCCAAAAACGCAGGTCGTCGTATCCTTGCAGGTAGAGTTTATGAATGACTTTGAGGTAAAGCGCGCTGACCGCGACGAGGCAGCCCCAGGCGTAAATATTGATGACGATTGGGTAGATCAAGTTCCCAAACATGCGGATGCTTACCAGCGCCGCGACCCAGCCGAAGAAAAACGCAAATCCCAATACGATCAATTTAACGAGCAGCCCCTCTAAATTCGAGCTCAAGACTTTGATCATTCCCCCTTCCGTAAAAACGTCGTAGACAATCCCGCCTGCGCCGAGCAGGGCAATGCTCAACGCGGCGAGGCTGACCAGCATGATTACAAGGCTGAGCATTCCGCGCGTATCCACTTTGCTGCGGATGGCGGGGCTTTGCCTTTCGACGAAGGGCGGAACTTTGGACGGAGGTTCTTTTGGCGGCGTCATGTTTTCTCCCTAAAATCATAAATCCCATCGCGGATTAACCACTTTGCGCCGCAATTTGGGCAAAATAAATATTCTTTTTCATCCTTCAATTTTTCGCCGCCGCAATCGGGGCATTTGAAAAGATCAATCACATTCAAAGG
>JAQTWR010000375.1 GCA_028689195.1 Anaerolineales bacterium
CGGGCGGTCACGCTCGCGGTATTTTGGAGGCTTGCGCGCCGGATGGACTCCTGCTTGGTTTCGATGTAGACCCGCAGGCGTTGGCGCTCTCTCGCGAGACCTTGGCTCCTTACGAAGGGCGCATACATCTCGCGCAAGCCTCCTACACTACTCTCGCGTCGCAGCTCGCGTCATTGAAATGGGATTCGGTGGACGGAATTGTCCTCGATCTCGGCGCGTCGTCCATGCAGTTCGATACCGCCGCGCGCGGATTTTCCTTCATGCAAGATGGTCCGCTCGATATGCGCTTCGGCGTGAACGCGACGCAAAGCGCGGCGGATATTATCAACAACTATGACGAAGAGGAAATCGCGGATTTGATCTTCCGCTACGGAGAGGATCGCGACGCGAGACGAATCGCCCGCGCAATCGTTGCCCACCGTCCGCTTTATACCACCCGCGAGTTGGTCGGCGTCATCGAGAAAGCCTCGCCCCGAAGAGGGGAGCGCGTTCACCCCGCGACGCAGACTTTTCAGGCGTTGAGAATCGTCGTCAACGGCGAACTCGAATCTGTGGAAAGCGTTCTCCCGCAAGCGGTGGCGGCGCTGAAGGTCGGCGGAATCTGCGCGGTGATTTCCTTTCACTCGCTGGAAGACCGCATCGTCAAAGACTTTTTCCGCGAGCAGAGCAAAGAGTTGGTCAACCCGCCTTACGAAAGAATTTATGAAGTGGAACGCAAGGCTGTCGTGAAAATCATCAATAAGAAACCGATCACGGCTTCGGATGAAGAAATAAAAGATAATCCGCGCGCGCGCAGCGCAAAGTTGAGAGTTGTGGAAAAACTGTAACGTCATTGCTTCGTCGCTCCCGCTCCTCGCAATGACATAGATGAATTATGAACATACAAAACGTAAACCACCTTATGCACGCATATAAAGTCGCTCCATGGCGCATTCAACGCCGATGGATTGGCGGCGCGCTGCTTGCTGTGGTTGCGTGTACCATGATCGCCGCCCTGTATTTGGATGTTTCTTCTCAAGCCGCGATTGCCGGACGCGAGATTCAAGATTTGAATATCGCCATCTCCGCCAGCCAGCAGGCAAGCGCCGACTTGCAGACTCAACTCGCGTCGTTGACTTCTTCCAGTTCGATGCAGCGCCGCGCGTTGGAATTGGACTTCCGCCCGATGGCGCTGACCGATATGGAATATCTGGTTGTGCCGGGCTATGTCAAACCTGAACCCGCTATTTTATCTTCCGCGTCGTTTCCGCAATTAAGCGCGTTGAACATTTTGCCTGAATACAATCAATCGCTGTTAGATTGGCTCGACGAGCAGATTGTCGCGTCTGCGCGAGGCTTGCAATGAAAGAACAGTACGCGCGCCGCGCTCAGGTTTTAGTCGCTGCCATGGGTTTTGCCGCGCTTGCGATCATCGCGCAGATGATTCGCATTCAGAACAGCCCCGAAGCTGATATTTTCCGCGAGCGGGCGGCGAACTACGCGTATGAGTTACGCACCTTTTATCCCGACAGGGGCGAGATTTATGATCGCGGCGGACATTTGCTGGCGGGCAATAAATCCGTTTACGAAATCGGCGTGGATTTGAATATTGTGAAAGACCCCAACGCCATTGCGTTCGCCGTCGCCAACGAATTAAATCTCGATTACGCAAAAATATTCGACAACATTCAAAATCCGCCTGAGGGATTATCTTATGTCGTTATCGCGGATTATGTAGACGCGCAGAAGGCGGCGAATTTACGCGCGCTAAAGAATGCCTTGCAGGAGCGCGCGGCAGAAGGGACGCTCGGCGGTTTGACCGGCTTGGAGTTCAAGTCGCATCCGCAGCGCAGTTATCCCGAAAATTCCCTCGCCTCGAATATTATCGGTTTCGTGAGTCGCGAAGGGCGCGGCTACTTTGGCGTTGAAGAAAAATATGACCGCGTGCTGGCGGGCAACCCCGTGCAGGTGTTGGTTCCCACCGACCCGAATAAAGCCTTTGAAATTCCGCACGCCTTGAACGGCACGACTTTGATCCTGACTATCAACCGCGATTTACAAGCCGAGAGCGAAAAAATTCTGGACGATTCGCTCGACGCTTACGGCGCGCAAAGAGGCTCCATCGTCGTCATGGATCCGCGCAACGGCGAGATACTTGCAATGGCGTCCACGCCGCGCATGGACTTGAACGAGTTTTGGAATTACGGCAGCATTTACAACACCGCCAGCGACTTTAATCCCGCCATCTCCATGCCTTACGAAACAGGCTCCGTTATGAAAGTCCTCACCATGACTGCCGCCTTGGATTTGGGTACGGTGTCGCCGAACACGACTTATCTGGACACAGGCTCGATCCTTGTCGGCGGCGCGTTGATTCAAAACTGGAATCAAGAAGCGTGGGGCGAGCAGAACATGGTCGGCTGTTTGCAGCACTCGCTCAACGTGTGTTTGGCGATGATCTCCACGCAAATGGGCGCGGGGTCGTTCTATAACTACATGGATAATTTCGGCTTTGGACATTTGACCGGCGTAGACCTCGCGGGCGAATCTGCGGGCAGGCTAAAACTCCCCGGCGATTCGGATTGGTATCCCGTTGATCTTGGCACAAACGCCTTCGGTCAAGGAGTCACCGCCACGCCCGTCCAAATGATGATGGCTGCTTCCGCAGTCGCCAATAATGGGCGCATGGTCATTCCGCATACGTTGTACGCAATGCTGCGCGACGGACGCCAATACAGCGCGCCCGCGCAGTATGCGGGTTCTCCCATTTCCGAGCAGTCGGCAGATACGCTTTCCGCGATGCTTGCCCTCTCGCTTGAATCCGAAGCCTCACTCGCGCTTGTGCCGGGTTATCGCGTTGCCGGCAAGACGGGCACCGCGCAAATCCCCGTCGACGGGTTTTACGACGCGACCCAAACCAACACATCTTTCATCGGCTGGGGACCCATTGACGATCCGCGATTTATGATCTACGTCTGGCTCGAACGCCCCACCGCATCTATTTGGGGTTCGGAAACCGCCGCGCCGGTTTTCTCCGAAGTCGCAAAGAAAACCGTCCTCCTGTTGGATATTCCGCCCGATTACGTTCGCCAGCGTCT
>JAQTWR010000040.1 GCA_028689195.1 Anaerolineales bacterium
GCTGACCGACGAGGGCATGGAGCATTTTCCGACGCGCTACCTGCGCCTGACGACGCGCCTGCTTGCCCAGATGAAGGAATCTATGCCCGGACCGATAGTCAGCAAGTTATTCGGTCAAATTGCCGAAGACCTCGCAAACGAATACGCCAGCGATATGGAAAACCTGAGCATGGAAGAACGGCTGGATTTCGTCAAAGATATGCTGGCGCAGGAAGGGTTTACCGTCGAGTGGGAGAAGAAAGACGGCAATTACCAGATTCATGAAATATCATGCCCGTATTATCAAATCGGCGCGGCGCATCCTGAAATTTGCACGGTGGATCAAACTCTGATTTCAAAGATGTTAGCCCTGCCTGCCAATAAAGTGCAGTGCATTTTAGACGGCGGCTCGCATTGCACCTACGTTGTGCAGCCCGCTGAAACGAAACAAAAATAATAAACAGAGGTCTTATTGTGAACGACGAAATCAAAGAAATTCAATGGACGATTCATACTACCCATCCTGAACGCGTTGCGGAAGTTCGGGCAAAACTTTCCGAGGTGGTCGATCCTGAGATCGGGATGACAATTATTCAATTAGGGTTGGTGCGCGATGTTCAGATCGAAAACAATATTGCCCGCTTAAAGATGATTCTCACGACGCCATTCTGTCCTTACGGTCCCGCAATGATCGAGATGACCAAAGCCAAAGCCACCGAAGGACTCAACATGCCCGTCACGGTGGAGATGAGCATGGACATGTGGGATTTCTCGATGATGGAAGACCCGTCTGCTTTGGACTGGGGAATGTATTAGAAATTAGCAGAAAACAATTTATGGATAAAAAAACGTCACTGAAATAGATGACGATTTTATATCCCGTATCTACATAAAACGCGCTTGCGGTTTACGCGCCTTTTCCCAAGTGCATGACGTGAGGCTGCTCGCCTTCGGCAAACCCCGAAATAATAACCAACGCATTGGTCACGGTATTGCCGGGGTTTTTCCACTTATGTTGCAGGTTAGAAGAAAACAACAAGCTGTCTCCCGCTTCCAATAAAAAAACGTCTTTATCAACTTGATATTCCAATTTTCCGCGCAGGCAAAATACGAATTCATGCCCAGAGTGAACCATGCTGTGCGGACCACATGCCGCGCCCGACTCTAACGTAAGCATAAACGGTTCGACCCGCCCGATAAACTGCTCGCCGCCCAACGCCTCAAACACGCCGCGCGTAAACGGCATACGCGAACGCTCATCCGATTTCAAAAACACAATCCGTTTTTTTTCCGTCTCAGCGCCAAAAAAGGCTGTGATCGAAACCCCCAACGCGTCAGCCAATTTATAAAGCGTGCTGACCGATGGAGACGTCTTACCGCGCTCGATCATCGAAAGCGCGTTCGCAGACAGTCCGCTTTTTGTAGCAAGCGTTCGCATGGATATGTTACGCGCCTCGCGCAGTTCTCGCAGATGCGTCGCAACATTTATCGACGCCGCCTCGCGTCCAAACGATGTCATCATTTACCTCCAGATTTCGATACCCGTGTAATTTACCTGAAACTTATCCGATTATACGCCAAATTTATATGACATTGGGCAACACTTTATATGACATACCGTACTATTGTGACAGTTTGTACAATAGTATGATGAGGCGGCAAATATGCGTTTATACGAATGTAGGTAATTATCATGATTGTAGCCACTCTTCAGCAAGAAATCACCCAACTCGAAGCGAACTTCTGCGCGGCGCTGTCAGACCCCAACCGTTTGCTGATACTTTACGCGCTCAACGAAGGCGCGCGGAATGTGACCGAGCTTGCAAACGACCTTGGTCTAAATCAGCCCACCACGTCGCGCCACCTCAAAGTCCTGCGCGAACGCGGTCTTGTCCACACCGTCCGCACGGGGACAGTCATTACCTACCACCTTTCGGATTCAAGACTCATTCAGGCGCTTGACCTGTTGCGAAATGTTATGCGCGAACGACTTACGCGTCAAGCAAACCTGATCAAAAACTAAGGAGAATGTGAATGAAGAAACGCTTTCCACTCTGGATTGTAGGACTAGTCGGCATTTTGGCGCTGATCCTTGTCCCAGTCCTTTATTTCATGCCGCGCGCCCAATCGAAGAACGACCCGGCGGCGCACATACCCGTCAAAGCCGTACACGTAGACCATAAAGATATTATCAAAGGCGAGTTCAAAACGGGACAAGACGTTACCCGCGCCTGCCTTGAATGTCACGAAGATTCGGCGACGCAGTTTATGAAGACCACGCACTGGACATGGGAATCAAAAGCATTCGACGTCCCGTGGCGCAACGAGCCTGTCACCATCGGCAAAGTCAACCAGATCAACAACTTCTGTATCGGCACGCAAGGCAATGAGAACAAGTGTATGTCCTGCCATGCGGGCTACGGCTGGGAAGAGGGTAAAAAAGCCGAGCAATCTAATCCAGAAAACGTAGACTGTCTCGCCTGCCATGCGGATACCGGCGCGTACGGCAAGGGTCTGTTCGGCAATCCCGCCGAGGGCGTTGACCTTTTAGCCGCCGCGCAAAGCGTTCGCTCTACCACGCGCGAAAACTGCGGCAAATGCCACTTTGACGGAGGCGGCGGTAACGGCGTCAAACACGGCGACCTTGACGAAAGCCTGTATTTCCCCGACAAGAATCTCGACGTCCACATGGGCGGCGAAAACAATATGCAATGCACCGATTGCCACTGGACAAAAGATCACCAAATCTTAGGTCGCATGGTCGCGGACAACTACACTATTGACCCAACAGAACAAGTTTCGTGCGAAGAGTGCCACGTCAACCAGCAGCACAAGGACGAGCGCATCAATACGCATCTTTCGGCGGTGGCGTGTCAAACTTGCCATATTCCCGCCGTCGCGCTCGAAGACCCGACCAAAGTCTATTGGGACTGGTCGCAAGCCGGGCAGGAAGGACGCGAAGAAGATCACTTCACTTATCTCAAAATCAAGGGCGAGTTCATCTACGAAAAGAATTTCACCCCCACCTACCTTTGGTTCAACGGCAATAACGAATATCGTTACATCCTCGGCGACCCGCTGGGGAAAGACGGAATCACTTACATCAACAAACCTGCGGGCGATATCAAAGATAAGACCGCGAAGATATTCCCCTTCAAAGCCCATATCGCCAAGCAGCCGTATGACGTAAAAAACAATTACCTGCTTCAGCCCATCACTTCGGGCAAAGGCGGCTTCTGGACAACCTTTGAATGGGACAGCGCCTTCAAACTCGCCGAACCCATCGTAGGACTTAAATACAGCGGTCAATATGATTTCACCACAACTTATATGTACTGGGCGACCACGCATATGGTACAACCCGCCGATCAAGCCTTGCAATGCGATTCGTGCCACAGCGCATCTGGACGCCTGGATTGGGAAGCGCTCGGCTACCCCGGCGACCCAATTGAATGGGGCGGAAGGAAGTAAAGAAGGAATTGGCTAATTATGAATAAATATAAACTCCTCACAATTATTGGACTTCTGCTCCTCATCCTTGCGCTTGGCATCGGGACGGCTCTCGCCTCGCCCGAACCTGCGACAACGACGCAGGCATCCCCATTTCACCCGAATTTCAAGTTGCTCGACAAAGACGGCGCGAATGTTTTAGAAAGCGCAAACGCCGTTTCGACCATGAAAACTTGCGGGCAATGCCACAATACAGACTTCATCGTATCTCACGCGTTTCACTCCGATCTCGGTTTGAGCGAGTACGACGCGAAAAGCAAGACGCTCGATACCAGCAACGGACTCTTCGGTCAGTGGAATCCGCTTTCCTATCGCTATCTTTCGGCGGCAGGCGACGAGCGCCTCGACCTCTCTACCGCCGAGTGGCTCATGCTTAACGGCGACCGCGTCGTCGGCGGCGGACCCGCGACCACATCCCGCGGCGGAAAATCGCTCGCCGAAATAAAAGCGGACAAGACGAATCCCGAAGCCGCGATTCTAAACGCGGGAGGGGATTCCTCCGCGTGGGATTGGAACAAATCAGGCACGATGGAAATGAACTGCTTCCTGTGTCATCTTGAAACGCCCAACACCGCCGCGCGCGCAGAAGCGATCCACGCGGGAGATTTTGGCAACGCCAACACCGCCACGCTGCTGGATTTGAAAGTCGTCAGCAAGTCTGCCGATGGCTGGGTCTGGAGCGCGGACGCGTTCAACGAAAACGGCGAACTTAAAAGCGAGATGATTGGTCTTCAAGACCCGACCAACGCAAACTGCGCGGCGTGCCACGGCGAAGTTCATCCGAATTCAGGCGACCCGCTTACCGTCAGTCAATGCGACTTGAATTATCCGCAAACCGCGACGACAGGTCAGGTTGTCAGCGGACAGCGCATCAACGCGTCGGGTATGAATATTTCAGGCAAAGACGAACTGAACCGCTCGTGGGACATCCACGCGGAGCGCGAATTGCAATGCACCGACTGTCACTATGCGTTGAACAATCCTTCGCACGCGAGCGAGATGCAGAGTTCCAACCCCAAGCATCTCATCTACGACCCGCGCTCTCTGGAAATTGGCGAATACCTGCAAAGACCAGATCACAACTTCGCGCGCGGACAAAGCGCGCAGTTCAACGTCGCGCCTGAATATAAAGGCACCATGCGCCGCTGCGAAAACTGTCACGATGCAGGCACGGGTCACGCAGATTGGCTGCCCTATGTAGATACGCACATGGAAGTAATCGCCTGCGAAACCTGCCATATCCCGCAGATGTACGCTCCCGCGATACAAACTTACGATTGGACAGTGATCGCCACCGACGGTCAAGCCATCGAGTCTTGTCGCGGCGTGGAAGGCGCGCCCAACCAGACGACTTCGCTCGTCACGGGGTACAAACCCATCCTGCTGAATCGCACAAATATTGACGGCAAGACATTGCTCGCGCCGTACAACTTGATCACATCCTTCTATTGGGTTTACGACGACGCGAACGGAAGCAAACGCCCTGTCCGCGTAGTTGATCTCAAAGCCGCGTATTTGGATAACGGAAATTACGCGAAGGATATTGTCGCCGCGTTCGACGCGAACGGCGATGGAAACTTGAGCGGCGCGGAACTCGTGATCGACTCGCCGGAAAAAGAAAGCGCGGTCAAAACCAAACTTGCCGCGCTCGGGTTGAACAATCCGCGCATCGAAGGCTTGACGCAGCCGTACAGCATCAATCACAATGTCACGCGCGGCGAAAACGCGGTCAATGATTGCAAATCCTGCCACAACGAAGAATCGCGCATGACGCAATCCATCAAACTCGCAGACCACGCCCCCGTCATGCCTGTATTCGATACGGGCAACAACGTCAACGGGTCGGGCGAATTTGTGAAGGGCGAAGACGGCGCGCTGTACTACCAGCCCAGCCCCGCAAAAGACAAGATTTACGTCTTCGGCTCCAGCCGCATCAATTGGATTGACTGGCTCGGCGCGTTGATGTTCGCGGGCTCGTTATTAGGCGTGCTGGGTCATGGAACCATGCGCTACATGGCGGCGCGCAAACAAAATAAACCGCGCGGAAAAACCGAACGCGTTTATATGTACGAACCCTATCGCCGCTTCTGGCATTGGCTGCAAACCGCGTCCATCGTATTCCTGCTTTTCACGGGTTTGGTCATTCACCGCCCCGATATTTTTGGCGCGTTCTCGTTCCGCGGCATCGTGACGGTGCATAACGTACTGGCGGTTATTTTGGTAATCAACGCCGCGCTATCCCTGTTCTATCACGTTACGACGGAAAAACTCCGCGAGTTCATCCCGCATCCTTACGGTTTCTTCGACGACGCGATTGTGCAGGCGAAGTATTATGTCGGCGGAATATTCAAAGGCGAAGAGCATCCGTTCGAGAAGTTGCCGAGCAGCCGCATGAATCCCATTCAGAAGGCTACGTATTTCGTCATCTTGAATGTGCTGCTGCCGCTTCAAATTATCACCGGCGCGTTGATGTGGGGCGTGCAAAAGTTCCCGGCATTTGCACACGCGCTCGGCGGATTGCCCTTCCTCGCGCCTTTCCATTCCTTTGTCGCGTGGGCGTTTGGAACGTTCATCCTCGTCCATGTATATATGACCACTACAGGCGCGACCCCGCTGGAGGCGATACGCGGCATGGTGACTGGATACGAAGAAGTGGAAGTGCATGAGTAAATAGTTATCGTCACTGCGAGGAGGGCTTTAGCCCGACGAAACAATCTCATAAATGATTGAGGAGATTGCATCGTCGCAACAAACGCTCCTCGCAATGACGTAGGAAAAAGGAGTATCAATGACTACTCAAACAAGAAAATCAATATTCAACCGTCCCGAAAAAGCCTATGTACATCCGTACTTTGGCGGGATCGTTCTGGGAGTTGTCCTGTTCCTCGCGTTCTTACTAACGGGCAACGGACTTGGATCTTCAGGCGCGACCAGCCGCCTCGACGCGGCTCTCGTAGACGCGATTTCGCCCTCGCATGTAGACAATAATCCCTACCTGCTAAAAATGGCGGGCGGAGATAAAAATCCGCTGGATGACTGGATCGTCCCTGTGTTCTTTGGCGCGCTGTTCGGCGGCTTCACGTCCGGCGCATTCAACGGGCGGCTCAAACTAACGACAACCAAGGGACCCAATATCTCCGACCGCACGCGCTGGTTGATGGCTTTCCTCGGCGGCGTGATCTTCCTTTACGGAGCGCGCATGGCGCGCGGATGCACGTCGGGTCAGGCGCTTTCTGGCGGCGCGACGCTCTCGGCGGGTTCGTGGGTGGTGATGTTTGCCATCTTCGGCGGCGCGTACGGCGTTGCATATTTTGTGCGGAAGTTCTGGTTGTAACGTAGAACGCGCAAACATTCAGGAGAATCAAAATGAACTTTCCCCTCCCATCTTTTATAGCGGTCAGCGCAGCCAACCCGTGGACGTATGTCCTCTTCGGCGCGATTGGCTTTGCGTTTGGCTTCACGCTCGAAATGTCCGGCTTTGGCGATTCGAGAAAACTCGCGGCGCAATTCTATTTCACCGAGATGACCGTTCTCAAGGTCATGTTCACCGCGATTGTCGTAGCGATGGTTTTGCTCTTCGGCGCGGCGGGACTCGGCATCCTCGATTTCAGCCAGGTCTGGGTCAACCCCACTTATCTCGCCTCAGGCATTTTAGGCGGACTCATCATGGGCGTTGGATTCATCATCGGCGGGTTCTGCCCCACCACCTCGCTCGCGTCCGCTTCCACAGGCAAAATTGACGGTATGTTCTTCATGCTCGGCGGATTTGTCGGCGCGTTCCTCTTCGGCGAAACGGAACAATACTTCACCAACTGGTACAACAACGCGGGCTATTATGGTCGCGTTACGCTCGACCAGGTTTTCGGAATTCCCGTCGGCGCGGTGGTTGTGCTTGTCATCCTCATGGCGCTCTTCATGTTCTGGGGCGGCGAACAGTTGGAACGCATCTTCGGGAACAAGGATTTGAGCAAAGAGCCAAAAATCCGCCCGATTGGCGCGGCGGTTTTGGTTGTCGCGGCGCTGGCGGTCTTCTTCATTGGCAGCCCTTCGCTCGAACAAAAGTACAACAAGGTCAAATTCACGCGCACCGAAACCATTCCGCAGGAAAACGCAGACCCCATCGTCAACACATTGATTTACAGCGCGGATGATATGCTCGCGAATCGACTCGCGTTCGTCACGCCCGCCGAAGCCTTCAAAACGAAATACATCCAATCCTTGAACCCTGTGTACCTCGATGTGCGCCCCGAAGCGGATTACAACTTGTATCACATCGAAAACGCGGTCAACGTGCCGCTGGATCGTCTCGCGGAAGTTATCCCCGTTTTGTTGACCGAACCGCCTGCGAATACGGTCTTCATCTTGATGAGCAACGACGAAGCCGCCGCCGTGCAAGCGTGGAAAACGCTCGTCGCGTCGAGCGTGCAAAACGTCTACGTTCTTGAAGGCGGCGTAAACAACTGGATCGCGTTCTTCGGCAAGGACGACAAGACGCTTCAAGCCAATCCGAACGCGGGCAGCGACCAACTTGGATACACCTTCCCTGCGGCGCTGGGCAACCGATATGAATCATGCGACCCCAATCCGCAAGAATACGAAACGCTGGAATTTGAAACCAAGATCATCTTGCAGTTGAAACGCGATAAATCAGGCGGCGGCTGCGGATAAGGCGGCGAGCAGTGAGCAATAAGCAATAAGCAGTGAGCAGTAAGCAGAAAAAAACCGTGCGAGGTTCGCGCGGTTTTTTTTCTTTCATCCTTTATCCTTCATCATTTCACTTGACGATAATATCGGCTCTACCAGGGGCTTCAATTCCCATTGACGTAAACCGTTTCTGAAGATCAACATCAACGCCGCGCCGGTGATGAGACAAATGGAATTAATCATGATGATCGTCTGCGCGCCAAAAAATTCCGCGGTGTAGCCAATAAAAAGGGACGAGAGCGGCTGCAAGCCAAAGGTCAGCATGGTGAACAGGCTAATGATGCGCGCGCGCATATCGCCGGGCGCGAGGAGTTGCATCACGCCGAGTCCTGTGGTCAACACCAACGGCGCGCCGAGACTGACGAGGAAAATAGAAGCCATCGAAAGCGGCAGCCATGTGGAACGCGAAAGCAGCAAATAGAATGTTCCCATCCATATCGCCGCGCCGCCGACAATCTGCCCGATGCGCTTGGCAGATTGGGAAAGCGGAAGCAAAATCAAGGTAGAGATAAGCGCGCCCGCACCCGACGATCCAAACAGCAGACCGAAGGTTTGCGAATCGCCGTGCAAAACGTGGTCGGCGATTGCGGGAAGGATATTCATAATCGAGAGTCCGAAAAACGTTACGAGCGACGCGAAGATCAACAAGTCCACCATGCGCGGCTGTGAGCGGACATAATCCAACGCCTCGCGGAATTGACCGCGTCCGCTGCTGCGTTTATGAATCGCCTGCTGGTGAGATTTCACCATAAAGATGCTCAACAGCACGAACATAAAACTCGTTCCGTTAATCCAAAAAGCCGCCGCAGAGCCGACCGCCTTCAGCAGGAAGCCCGCCAAAGCGGGACCAATCATCCGCGCAACCTGCAAGCCCATGATGTTAAGCGTAACCGCCTGCCGCACCTGACTCATGCCTGAGAGATCGCCAATATATGCCTGCTGCGCGGGGAAATCAAGCGCGCTGATGACGCCGAGAATAAAGGCGAGCAGGTAAATGTGCCAAATCTGCACAAGATGAGTCTGGACGAGAAACGCGAGCGTGAAGGCGAGCAGCATCGCAATGGTTTGCGTAACCAGAAGAATCATACGGCGATTGAAGCGATCTGCAATGCCGCCCGCCCACGGAGCGAGCAGGAAGAGCGGAAGGCTGTTGAGCATAACCACAATGCCCAGCGAACTTTCAGATTGGGTCAGTTCCCACACCACCCAACTTTGCGCGGTGGCTTGCATCCATGTGCCAAGCAGGGAAATTGCCTGCCCGCCGAGGTAAATGCGGAGGTTGTAGTTTTTAAGCGGATTGAAACTGCGCGTATAAGTTTGAATAAGAGAAGGGCGTTCGATAGAGTCAGGCAAGCGGATTTCCTTTTTAGTCGGGGATAGGATGTGAAACAAAAGCGTATTCTACTACTCGACAGACGGGACGCGGCATTTCTTACCAGAAAATTAACCCGCTTTCGTAACGTCGTAAAGCCGCGTTTGGGCTACACTCGGCGCAATGAAAACTTTATCCATCCACGCAAAAGTAATTATCCTGATTGCTATTATTTCCTTGCTAAGTCTCGGCGCAAGCGCGCCCCGTCAAGCGGATAGGATTGTATTCGCAGTCATCGGCGATTATGGATTGGCGGGACAACCCGAGGCGGACGTCGCAAACCTCGTCAAAAGTTGGAATCCCGACTTCATCGTCACCGTTGGAGATAACAATTATCCGAACGGCGCGGCGTACTCAATTGACCAAAATATCGGTCAGTATTATCACAATTATATTTTCAAATATAAGGGGAAGTACGGCGGAGGCTCGGACACAAGACGCTTCTTCCCCGCGCTGGGAAATCACGATTGGCATGAAAGCAGCGCAAACGCGCACACAAACTATTTCAATTTGCCGGGCAATGAACGGTTCTATGAGTTCACATACGGCAGTCTTCACTTCTTTATACTAGACAGCGTCAAAGACGAACCCGAAGGCAATTCGCCAACCTCACCGCAAGCGAAGTGGCTTCAAAAAGCGTTGACCGCCTCCACATCACAGTTCAACATTGTGGTTACGCATTACGCGCCGTACTCTTCGGGCGAGCATGGCTCGGTATCCTTCATGCAGTGGCAGTACAAAGAGTGGGGCGCGGATGTTGTCCTCGCGGGGCACGACCATATTTACGAAAGGCTGATAGTTGACGGACTGCCGTACTTTGTGAACGGAGCGGGCGGAGATTCTCTTTACGGATTTAGACCCGCCCTGCCCGAAACCCAATTCCGCTATAACCAGAACTACGGCGCGATGCGTGTGGAAGCAAGCGGCGCGTCGCTGAAATTTCAGTTCTTCACGCGCGACAATATCTTGATGGACGAGTATACGCTCGGCGAAATTTTGCCAGCCACGCCCACGGAATTCCCCGCCCCCACCGCGACGATAACGCCCACAGACTTCTTCACATCCACGCCGACGACAGTCCCGCCCACAGATTTCCCCACACCCACCGCGACCATTGCGCCCACAGAATTCATCGCGCCGACCGCAACGATAGCGCCCACCCTTTTTGTCCCGCCGACAGAAACCAGTTCGCCCGCGCGAATTCTTCCGCCTGTTTTATTCAGCCCGCCCGACAATGCGACCATGAGCGCGCATTATAAATTTAATTGGGAAAGGGTCTATAACGCGACGAGGTATCACATCGAGATTGACAACCACGCGGATTTTTCCAGCCCCGAATGGTCTTCATGGAGACGCGACCCCGAATACCCGATTTCATCCATGAACAGAAAGACAACCTACTACTGGCATGTCCGCGCGAAAGACATGGATGGGAATTGGAGCGAGTGGTCGGCGGTCTTCAAAATGAGCGTGCCGTAGGACAGGATTAATCCGTTCTACTTACGATGAAACGCCTGCCATTCGAGCATTAATATCAGCAGGGCAAACCCCGCAAGCCACTTCCACAATTCAAGCAGACCCGTTTGTTTCGACGCGGCGGGAGCGATAATATTCTGCGCGCCGAGGCGTAATTCGGCGCGCGGACGTACATCGGATTCCAAAGCGTCAAAGAGGTTTACCGTAAAATACTCGGCGCGGTTTGAATTCTCCCCAACAAAGTTGACCGCATAGAAGCCAAGTTCGTTCGTCTGGCTAAAGACGTTTTGACCGGGAGCAAGCGTATAAACCTGATTCGACGGGGAAGCGATTATGATTTGACGAGCGTCCATTTGCGGCGCGATAAGCAGCCTTTCCCCAACTTGCAAGGACTGCGACGAATCAAACGCGCTGGGCGGCGCAAGATAATTGACGAGGTTGGAAAACAAGATAGGGTAAGCCACCTGCAAAGGCAGGTCGCTTTCGCGCAAATCAAAACTCAGGGCGGCTACGCGCCGACCGCCTTTTTCTCCGGCAAACACCAGCGGATTCGCGTCGGAGGCAATCAAAACGGTCATCCAATCGGGGGCGGTAATCTTATGCGCCTGTAGAACATGGACGGTCTTCCAGTCCACATAGCGCGTAAGCGCATTGTCTTTTACTTGAACATTGCCGACTTCTTTGAAAACCTCCCCTACCTCAAACAGGGAATTGCTGGACGGGTTGATAAACAGCAAGTTCGAGTTGGGCAATTCGGCAGGGGTAAATCCATCAAAGATATACAAATCGAACAACTCATTCGGGAGTTGCAGACTGCCGTCTGCGGCGGGCAAGGCGCGGAAGGGCTGAATTCCGGGCAGGGAAGCCAGCAGCTGTTCCAGAAATAGATTGCCCTTAGAGACAAGCAGCGCGCGTCTGGCAGACGAGGCTTGATACGCGGCGAAGGCGGTATCGTCGAGAGAAAGCGAATCCAAACGGGATTGAGAATCCACGTTGGAAATCTGCGCTTTGTAAATTGCGGTCGCAGTCGGAAGGTTATCCAGCGAAATACTATTTTGCCCGCCGGCGGGAACATCCATTTGACGCGCCATAAAAAGTTCGCTGCCAATGTATAAAGAGAAAATAACCTTGCGGTCTTTGCCGCCGTAGTTCCGCACTTCGGCAAACAAGTGGGGTTTTCCTTTGGACGGGCGCAGGGCAAACGCCGAAATGGCAAGGTTTTCATCCGAAGCGCCTACGGGGATGTAACGCGCATCGCCCGTCAAGGGAGGCAGTCCGCTTTCGGGGAGTCCGCCGTCAGAGATGATGACGGTCGTTGATTTCGCGTTGCCGCGCAGCGCGCCTGCCGCCAAAGCGAACGCGGCGTTCCAGTCCGCCTGCCCCTGCGTAACTTGCGCGGTATTCAACGCGGACTTCAATATGGATTTATCGGTTTCGGAAGCAGCCAAC
>JAQTWR010000376.1 GCA_028689195.1 Anaerolineales bacterium
CGAAGACAACGGACGCGGCATTCCGGTCGGTCCGCACTCGACGAAGAAGGACGCCAACGGCAAGCCGATGGAAACTTTGGATGTGGTGATGACCGTCATCGGCGCGGGCGGAAAATTCGGCGGCGGCGGATATAAAGTCTCCGGCGGTTTGCACGGCGTGGGCGTGAGCGCGGTCAACGCGCTTTCGGAATGGGTCGTCACCGAAATCAAACGCGACGGAAAATTATGGCGGCAGGAATATAAACGCGGCGTGCCGCAAGGCGCAATCAAGCAGATTGGCAAGGTCGCCAAAGACGAAACCGGCACGAAGCAAACTTTCAAGTTCGACAAGCAGATTTTCACGGAAGATATTGACTTCCGTTTTGATACGCTCATTCAACGCTTCCGCGAAATGTCCTTCGTGACGCGCGGCGTGACGCTCAAATTTGTGGACGAGCGCAACGACCGCGAAATGACTTTCTACTTTGAAGGCGGATTGACGTCCTTTGTCCGTTACTTAAATCGCAACCGCGAAAATTTACACTCCGTTGTGTATGTTGAAAAAGAAATCGAAGGCATCGGCGTGGAAGCCGCCATTCAATATACAGACGCTTACACCGAATCGGTGTATTCATTTGCGAACACCATCAACACCATTGACGGCGGAACGCATCTCACGGGCTTGCGTTCTTCATTGACTCGCGTGGTCAACGATTATGCGCGCAAGAACGGTTTGCTCAAAGACGCGGACCCGAACTTCTCAGGCGACGATACGCGCGAAGGCTTGACCGCGATTGTTTCGGTGAAGCATCCAAACCCGCAATTTGAATCGCAGACCAAAGTCAAGTTGATGAATCCCGAAGTGCAGACCTACGTCACGCAGGCGGTGGGCGAAGCGTTCAGCACCTTCCTCGAAGAAAATCCGCAAGCCGCGAAGGCGATCATCGCCAAGTGTTTGACCTCTGCGCGCGCGCGCGACGCGGCGCGCAAGGCGCGCGATCTCGTCATCCGCAAATCGGCGTTAGAGTCGTTGACTCTGCCCGGCAAGTTGGCGGATTGCTCCGAGCGCGATTCTTCCAAGACCGAGTTGTACATCGTCGAAGGAGACAGCGCGGGTGGTTCAGCCAAGCAAGGACGCGACCGTCACTTCCAAGCCATCCTTCCGTTGCGCGGAAAAATTCTCAACACCGAGCGCGCGCGTCTCGATAAAATTTTGGGGAACAACGAAGTCAAGTCGCTCATCTCGGCGCTTGGCACGGGCATCGGCGATAACTTCGATCTCGAAGGCTTGCGCTACGGTCACATCGTCATTATGACCGACGCCGATGTGGACGGCAGTCACATCCGCACGTTGTTGCTGACGTTCTTCTTCCGTTACATGCCGCTGCTCATTGAAGACGGACATCTTTATATCGCCCAGCCTCCGCTTTATCGTATGGCGTATAAAAATCAAGTCCGCTATGTTTACAGCGACAAGGAAAAAGACAAGGCGCTCAAAGATTTGGGCGGCGGAGATAAAGTAGCCATGCAGCGCTATAAAGGTCTCGGCGAAATGAATCCCGACCAACTTTGGGAAACGACGATGAATCCCGACAACCGCACGCTGCTGCTCGTCACGGTGGATGACGCCGCCGAAGCGGATCGAACCTTCGATATGCTCATGGGCGACGCGGTAGACCCGCGCAAGAAGTTCATCCAAACCCACGCGAAGAGCGTCCGCAACCTGGATATTTAGCGACTTTCAAAATCCCGTCAGATACTGGCGGGATTTTTTGTTACGTCTCCTTTGTTATGAAAGTACCATACGCCGACGCGGAAGTTGTAGAGTACAATTCGGCATTATGACGGCGCAAAATATGCA
Organism: Anaerolineales bacterium; assembly: GCA_028689195.1. Taxonomy (GTDB): domain Bacteria; phylum Chloroflexota; class Anaerolineae; order Anaerolineales; family Villigracilaceae; genus Villigracilis. The sequence continues at coordinate 1,841 of JAQTWR010000376.1, forward strand.
GCGAAATATGCAAGTTGCCTTTTATCAGTACCGCACTGTGATTGCAAATATCTTGCAATGGGTACTGGTCTTGTATCAGTTGACGGCGGTTGCGGTGGTTGTCCTGAGCGTGTTTTTCTCAGTCCGCTGGATGCAGCAGCCTTTTCTGGGAGCGTTTTACGAGCATACGCTGATATTTAACGGTACAGGTCCCGGCGCGCCCAGCCCTGAATGGGCTTTATACCGTCAGGTTTCGGTCGGCGAACAATTGACCGCCATCAATGGGGAAAAAGTGCAAAGCGCAAACGACATCCAATCCATCCTGCGCGGACGCTACCCCGGCGAAGATGTTGCGGTCACAGTACATTCGCAAAGCGGGGAAGAGCGCGTCGTCAACGTAACTTTATATTCTTTTCCAAAGTCCAGCCAAACAACCTATTTCGTCATCCCTACTATTCTAAGCGCGATATTCCTCGCCGCCAGTTTATGGATTTTTGGTTTGCGCCGCAACGAACCGGCGGGACGCGCATTCTCGCTGTTCACGTCTTCGCTGGCGATTGTGACGGGCGCATACTTCAATTTAACAACCACCCATGAGTTCACCACAATCTGGACCTTAGCCTGCGCGATTTCAGGCGGCGCGTTATTCGAACTCGCGCTCGTCTTTCCAATCGAATTGCGCGTCGTGACCAACCGCCCATACTTGCGCTGGTTCAGCGTGATAATAGGGATCGTGTTGGCTGCCTCCGCCTTTACGACCTTATTCAATTTTGAAAACCCAACGGCGTACATTCGCGGCTGGCAGTACATTTACGGCTTCATTGCATTGAGCGGCTTGTCTTATATTGCGATGAATTTTTATCATGCCATTTACGCTCAATCTCCCGTCGTAAAAACGCAGGCGCGGACAATTCTGATCGGCGCGCTGGCGGCGTTCATTCCGCTTATTATTTGGCTCTTTGTCGGATTTTTTACCCCAAGCAATTTTTCGCCTTACCTGTTTTTACCCGTCACGCTATTCCCATTAACCATCGGCTATACCATTCTGCGCTTCCGCTTTTTACGCACCGACGAGATCGTGCGCCGCAGCGTAATGTACATTCTGTTGACCATACTCGTCGTCGGCGGATATACGCTGTTGGTCACGGGCGCGGGACTTCTCTTCAACGCCGCCGTTACCGTAAATAACGCGTATTTTGTGGGCGCTTATATTTTTGTCATCGCCCTTGCGCTGGAGCCGC
>JAQTWR010000041.1 GCA_028689195.1 Anaerolineales bacterium
TTTGCCAGCGCTTCCACGGTCATCCGCGCCGCGCTTTCAGCATGTGCGCGGAGTTTTTTTGCCATGTCGCTGTAGTTGACGCAGTCGGCAATATCGTCGGTTCGCGCGGCAGGATTTGTGTCGGCGAAGAGAATCGCGTTGATGATGATCTCTCGCGGCGTTTCGCGTTCCCAATCATGGATTCCAAGAATGCCGCGCGCGCGTAAATTTTTGATGAAGACTTTATCCATTTTGCGCCTGTTTGAACCTGAATTCAAATAAGACGAAACAGAGCGCGAGCGCAAACCACGCGACGACTTGTCCTTGTATGACGCCGTTGAAAATAACGGCAGCGTCTGCGCGGAAGGCTTGAATGACGAGCTGCGAAAGTGCGGTCAGCGCGGCGAACGCGAGGAAGAGAAAACCCGGGGGCTGATTCTTTTCGATGCGCCAGACCAACCCGAAGGTCAGTAAAGCCGCGAGCGTTTCGTAAATTTGCGTCGGGTGGCGCGCCGCGTTCCATAAATCAATCGCAAAGGGCAGGGCGGTTTCCTTTCCAAAAAAAGCGCCGGACGCGAGATGCGATAATCCCAGCCCGATGGCGAGAATTGAAAAGAAGGGCGCGAGCGCGTCGAGCGTTGACCAGAACTTCAGGCTGCGGCGCTGACCGTAAATCAGCGCGACGACGCCCGCCGCCGCAAACGCGCCAGTCGGCTCGAAGAGATCGGGGTTGATTGAAAAAATTCCAAGCGGGCTTTTGACGAAGGCGGAGAGGTTTTGCAAAACAAAGAAAACGCGACCGCCGAGGATGAGCGCGACGAGGCTGTAGAAAGTGATGTTGTTGAGGTCTTCTTTGCTAACGCCGTGACGCTCGGCGCGTTTTTCGGCGAGGCTGAGTCCGATCCACGCGGCGGCGATAAGCAGGATCATGTGACGGGGCGGCGAGAAAATATCTCGAAAGAGGGTAATCATTTTTTACTTGAGGATTTGTTCGATGCGCGTGCGGAGCAGGGCTTCCGCCATCGGTCCGCCGACGACGACTTCGCTGATAACGCCCGCGCGGTTGATGAAATATGACGTGGGCAGCGAGCGCAATTGATACGCCGAACCGACAACGCTTTTTTCGTCGAGCAGGATAGGAAAGGTGAGGTTGTATTCTTGCGCGAAGGGCAACACGGCGGCGGAGTCGTCTTGATACGTCATGTTCACCGCGAGGACAACGAAACCCTGATCTTGATATTCCCGATACATTTTTTCGATTGCGGGCATCTCCGCGCGGCAGGGCGGACACCATGTTGCCCAAAGGTTAACGAGTACGGCGCTGCCTTTGAATTCGGAGAGCGCGTAAGTTTTTCCGTCAATGGATTGAAGCATAAAATCGGGCGCGGTAAATCCCGTTTGCGGCGCGGATGTATTCCCGGATGCGCTCGTAAAATTCGCGGCATACGCGATCCACGCGGCGCCGAGAGTCAATATAAAAACGTAGAGAACGAGACGCTGCGTTTTTTTCATTTCAGGCTTTTACAAATTTTTGATTCAATTCCGACAAACTTGGCTCGACCATCACGCTGCCGTCGGGGAATATAATCGTCGGCACGCTTTGCGCTCCGTTGTTAACCTTGATTATAAACTCGGTCGCTTCGTCGTTGCCTTCCAGTCCCACTTTCAGGTAGGGAATTTTCTTCGCGTCGAAATAGGCTTTTGCGCGGCGGCAATCGGAACAATATTCGGTCGTGTACATCACAATCTGTGACGGGTTCATAACGTAAAGGTCGCTCATGTTCATCTCCAATTTGTTTTTGTTCTCGTTACAGATGAAGTTCGCCCCGCGCATCTTACGTCATTTGATTTTTTCTTCCGCCGCTTTTTGCAGGATGTAAAACCCCATATCCATGAGCCGCGCTGTTTCCAACCTTGAAGCGGATTCTCCGCTCTCGATTTTTTCCAACGCCCGAAGCAAAGACCCGCGCACGCCGCTGGCGCGATGCGCCCAGACGGAATCGGCGGAGATTTTCTCGAGGCGCAAGAGCAATAAGCGGAGCAGGTCAAGCGAATCTTCCATCGCGTTTATTCAGGTTTGACAGCCAGCAGAGTCAACTCGCGCGCGATCTTACGCAATTCGTCTTCCCCTTCAAATTTCATTCCGACCAACGCCATCACCGAGCGGGTGTAGACGGGTTTGCGGCGATAGAATTCCACGAGCATATCGGCGGCGTTATCGGGAACGAGTTCCGTTGCGCGGGCGTGGAATTTTCTCCTGCCGACCTGCGCTTCAAAAAGCGGATTTGCCTGAATGTTCTTATACCAATCGGCGCGCGCGCCGTAGGCGGCTTCGATGTAGTAGATATCCGCGTCTTTGTCGTGTTCGAGAATATCTACCATCGTTTGGCGCGGCTTTCCGCTTTTGCGGCCAATTGTAGTGAGCAACATCCACTCTGCGCCGAAGAGACGCTCCCAGCCGCCGAATCCTATTTTATAAATCCAGACGGGAGTTTTGAGAAAGAATTTGAGAAACCCGCCGGGCGGTTTTTCAAAGGCGTTCATGTTCAAGTCTCCTTTTGACTGGCGTAATCGCACATCTTATCGAGCGGACATTGGGCGCAATTTGGTTTGCGCGCGCCGCAGATTTCGCGCCCAAGCCGGATGAAATTCAAGTGCGCGGCGTAATAACTTTCAGGCGGGAGAAGGGATTCGAGATGCGGGTGCGCCTGCTCGACGGTCATTTTTTCGGGACGCAAACCAAGCCGTCCCGAAACGCGGTAGATGTGCGTGTCTACGGGGAAGGCGGGCATGTTCAGCGAAAAGCATAAAACGATGGCGGCGGTTTTTGGTCCCACGCCGTTGAATTTGGTCAACCATGCGCGGGCTTCTTCAAGCGGAAGTTTTTTCAGGAAATCGAGGTTAAGCGAGCCGCGTTCTTCGGTGATGGCGCGCAGGACTTGTTGAATGCGCGGACCTTTTTGATTCGCCAATCCTGCGGGTTTGATGGCGTTGACGACTTCATCGGCGTTGGCGTCGCGTACCAATTCCCATGCGGGGAATTTTGCGCGCAAAGCGTTAAAGGCGTGGTCGCGGTTGACGTCGTTTGTATTTTGCGAAAGTATGGTCGAAACCAGTTCGTCAATTGCGGGAAGGGGATCGCGCCATGTTGGCTCGCCAAAGACTTCCAATAATTTTTTATGCGCCGCCAGCGCGCGTAATTTAAGGTTTGTCATTGGTTAATTAATTTGAACACCGGATACGATTTGCCCGTCGTCAGTCCCGCGTAATTTTGCAGTTGCTTTGCGGGACCAAAATTCTCTAACGCCTGAAGTTGCGAGTCGTTCAGGACTTTTAGTTGACGTAGAATTTCGAGCGCCGCGGCGGGACGGACGCGCGTGCGGGACGCCAGGTCGTTATCCAGATGCGCCGCGTCGCCGTCGGTTATTTTGTACGCAATCCCGACGCCGTTTTCGCCGTGCGTATTGGGCATTAAGCCGATGACTTGAAAACCTTCCGCGCCGCGTTTGGAGAGGATTTTCCCGCCGCCGACCATCATCAATTCGCAGTCAAACTCGCCATAGTTGCTGACCATTTCGGGGTGGGCCATCATCGCGGAGGTAATCTTTTTGCAGGCGGCTGCGCGCGCTTCGGTTAAGTTTCGCGGGTCGCATAGTCGCGCTATACTGAGGGCTGCGTTATATAGGGGCACGGCAAAATTCGGCGCGGAGCAACCATCAACGCCGATCTCCACCTTCTCTTTTTCAACGCCGCACATTTCTGAAAAAGTCGCGAGAATATCCTGTTGAATTGGATGTTCGTTCGAGAGGTAATTTTCCAGGGGCAGTCCGCGCATTTTTGCGTGGGCGAGCATGGCGGTGTGTTTACCCGAACAGTTGTTGAAATTGGCTGTCGGTTGTATGTTTTGCTGAATGACGCGCCGCAAGTTGGATGAATCGCTGGGTAGGTGTGCGCCGCATTGCAGGTCGCTTTCTTTGATCCCCGTTTTTGTTTGCAACGCTTCAACCGCGTCGAGATGAATCTGCGCGGTCTCATGCGAGGCGCACGAGATGGCAAGTTCGCTTTGCGTGAAGTTGTAGCGTTCCGCGCCGCCGCGTTCCACAAAAGGCAGCGTTTGGAACGGCTTGGCGGATGAGCGAAGAAAGGCGACCGTGTAAGGGTCGCCGTAAGAATACAAAAGTTTTCCGCTTGAATCAACAATTGCGATGGAGCCAAAATGGGTCGCTTCGACGATATTGCCGCGCATTAATTCAAGAATAGGGAGCATATCTATTCCTCTGGCTGGCTGCTGAAATTATGATCCTGCCGCATGTTGTAGTGCAACAAACCGTAACGCAGGCGCTGCGCGTATTGTTTTTGACGCGCGGCTGGGGCTTTGAACCACGTCATTAGGGATGTGACCAGTTTTTCCACGGCGGCTGGGTTTGTCTTTTTCGTCGAGACTTTTCCCATTTTTTCTTGAACCTGCTTCAGGAAATCGAGTTGGTTTTTAATGGCGTTTATTGTCACCGCGCCGCCGCGGCTGCTGATGACCGTATAATTTTTGAATTCGGCGCTCGACAAAAGTTCGAGGGCGGCGATCCATGCGGGCAGGTTTGACCCCGCAAGGAACGGCGGCTGGTTTTTGAGGACGGCGTCGCCTACGAAGACGATCTGCTCTTCGGGCAGTTTGACCCAAATTGCGCCGCTGGTGGGTCCCGCATGGTGTTCTAATATAATCGGCGAATCGCCCCAGTGCATGGTCATTTGATCGAGGAATGAGATTTCGGGCGGCGACCAACGCACGCTGCCAAGCCCCGCAATTGATTCCCAGTCCGAGCCGGTTTCTTCGCCTTGCGCCTTGAAAATACTTGGGCGCGTGCGAAACGCGTGCGCGGTCTTTTCGTGCGCGATGACGATGCAGTCCATCGCGCGCGCGCCGAGCGTGCGGTCGGGGTGCGCGTCGAGATTGATCAATGCGCGTTCCATTCCGCCGCCTACGTTCATTAATGCGGCGCGCCATGAGCGCGCATCTTCGGGGGAGGGCGGCGCGTCGATTTGAATCAATCCGCGCGGGGTGACAATCGCTCCCAGCGTTATTCCGGGGTATTGATCTTCAATATAAACATTTTTGGCTATTTCCTGCATGGTATTCCTTTTTATGTAGTCGGTTGATTTAATTTGCAATTGGCAAAGTCAAAAAGAAAGTCGAGCCTTTGCCCGTGTCGCTTTCGACCCAAATTTCGCCGCCGTGACCGCGCACGGCGAGACGGCAAAACGCCAAGCCGATGCCCAGCCCGCTTGGCTTATCTTTGCCGTGTATGCGGGTGAATTTATCGAAGATGCGCTCCGCATTTTCGGGCGAAATCCCCGGTCCGTCGTCGCGCACAAAGAATTTGATAAAGCCGTCGTCGGTGGGCTGCGCGCCAATTTCAACGTGACCTTTGGCGGGCGTAAACTTGAGCGCGTTTTCCAAAAGGTTGACCAGCACGCGGCGGATCATGTTTCGATCCACCCAAATACGCGGAAGCGGCGCGCCGGCTTCGTTCTTATTCTTGACTTGTTGGTTTCTTGCGTTTGCCGTTGGTTCTATGTCCCGAAGAGATTCCTCGATCAACGTCAGCGGGTTGGTCGCTTTTTGTTCTACAATCGGCTTTCCTGATTCAAGACGATTAATATCCAGCAGCGAATCCACCAACCGTTGAATCCGCGCGGTGGAATGTTCTGCAATCGCGAGCATGGAATGAAAAGATTCGTCTTCGGGGGGTATGTTTTTCATCATCTCCAGGCTAGAGGTGATGTTGCCAAGCGGCGAGCGCAAGTCATGGTAGATCATCGAGGTCATGTCGTCGCGCAGCGCGTCGAGTTCTTTGCGTTCTTTTATGTCGCGCAATATCCATTGAATAGAGTCGCTTTCTTCAACTTCGACGCGGCGCGCATATACTTCGATTGGAATCGTCCCCCCGCTTTGGCAATGCAACGCAGATTCGTAATTACATTCATCGTTGCGCTTCAGCGTTTCAAAATTCAATCCCGTCGTATTCCATTTGACTTCGTGCAATTGGTCAATGCTCATTGTCCGCAGACTCTCGGGGGTATATCCGCTCAACGTCACCGCATGACGATTCGTCTCCAAAACCCTGCCTTCCCAATCTGTGATTAAGATAGGGTCTACGCTGTCTTCAAATAACTCGCGGTAGCGCGTATGCGCTTTTTGCAGCCGCTCCATAAATTGCGCGTTTTGGATGGTCGTTCCCGCAAGGCTTCCCAGACCGCTCATCACCAATAGCGCGTCGGGGTCGAAAGCGCCTGAAATCGGATTGATCGCTTCCAATACGCCGATGACCCTGCCCTGCGATTGGATCGGCGCGATGGCGATGGCGCGCGTCTGGATGCCCCCGAATTTTTCCGCCTCGTTGTGATGTTGATCCAAACTTGAAGCGGGCGAAACCAACCCTTGTCCGTTTGCAATGACCATTCCCGCCAAACCTTGCCCGCTAGGGATGCGCCTGCCCGGTATATTGCCAGAATTGTGTCCCGCCGCCGCTTGAAAGACCAGATCGCGGTTTGAATGATCAATCAACGCCAATGCGACGGTTTCCACTTGCAAAGCCTGCATGGTGTGATTAAGAATACGCCGCCATACGTCGGGCATTTCCAGCGAGGTGTTGATCGCCGCCGCGCCTTCCGCTAACGCGGTCATTACGCGCGCGGTGCGTTGACTCTCTGTATATAAACGCGCATTCAAAACGGCTACGCTTGCCTGATCTGCAATGGCTTGCATTAACGCCAGATGCTCTTCGTTGAAAGCGTTTGGGACGGAGTGTACCAGCGTCAGCACGCCTACCAGTCGGTCGCGCGCCATGAGCGGTACGCATATCGCAGATTTTGCGCCGCTTTTTTCCGCCGAATCATCGGCGCGTCGCAGCCACCGGTCGTCTTTACTTGTGTCAGGCACAAGCGCAGGTTTGCGGCGCTGAACCACCCAACCGGCAAGTCCGCGCTCCACCGTATCGCGTAATTGCTGGGTGGTATGTTCGTGAAGGCTCTTTCCGTACACAATGGTCGCGTCTACGGGTTTGCCGGCATCGTCCAGTACGACGATGCTGCCGCGTTCGCCGCCTACATGTTGTATGGAAGCAAACATCAGCCGCTGTAAAACCGAGCGAAGGTCTAGCGCGGCGGCAACTTCACGACTGACATGAATCAATAATTCGAGCAGGGAACGGGTACGGTCTTCAGACATGGGTATATTAAATCACAACCTTAAAGCAAAGTATAGCCCTTTTGGTACAATTGCGCTATGTCTTTGGATATTTCGCGCGTAAAAGCCCTTTGTTTTGACGTGGATGGAACGTTGAGCGATACCGACGATCTGTATGCGCAGATGATCGCGCGTTATTTTCCGCGCTTATTATTCAGCGATCCTGATTATGCCGCGCGCCGATTGATTATGTGGATCGAGGCGCCGGGCAATGCCTTGCTCGGCTTGGCAGATACGCTTGGCATTGACGATGAAATGGTCGCCTTAATCAATTGGCTGTCGCGTTATCGCCGCCATTCGCGGCGCAGTTTTTTGATGATTCGCGGCGTGGACGAATTGCTCAAGCAGTTACACGGACGTTACCCAATGGCGGTTGTCAGCGCGCGCGACGAACGCGGCACAATGGCTTTTCTTGAACGTTTTGATTTGGCAAAATATTTTGACGTAGTCGTCACGGGGTTATCCGCCGCGCACACAAAACCCTATCCCGACCCTGTTTTGCTTGCCGCAAAAAAAATGAACGTCGCCCCCGAAAACTGCTTAATGATCGGCGATACCACCGTGGATATCCGCGCGGGAAAATCCGCAGGCGCGCAAACCGTCGGCGTATTGTGCGGGTTTGGCGAGCAGCGCGAATTGGAGCGCATGGGCGCGAATATTATCCTCAAAGATACGACGCAGTTAATCAATCTCCTCAAAAAAGAACCCGACTGAAAAGCCGGGTTCTTTTTTTGTTGTGCGCTGAAATTGTTATGGCGCGGTAGTGAACTTATATTTTGCCGACCAGGTGCTGCATTGCCCGACCGTATTACATGCGCGCACCATCCAATAATAATCCTGCCCTGCTTTCAGCGGGACGCTAGGCGTGTATGAAGTATTGTATACGTTGGGTCTGTTGAGGTTGGTCGTAATAACGGCAAAGTTTACAACTTCCGAAATTACGATCTGATAATGATGGAAGCTTGTCCCTGTTGGTACGGAAGATACGCTCCATTGGAAAGTAGGCGTGGTAGACGTGCTTCTTGCATTCAGTTCTGGGGAAATCAAACTTGGCGTAGAGGGCGGGTTGGCGGAAACAAATGAAGACTCGGAGCCAAGCCCCATGCCGTATGTTGTGGATACCGCGAATACTCTCCAGTAAATAACGACGCCTCTGGGCAAATCAATGGGAGGGCGATATTGAGAGGCTTGAGTTTTTCCTCCAAGTACGATTGTTGCAAAATTGGGCGTTGTGGAAATAAAGATGCGGTAATACATTCCCGGACCAGCCACGTCGTCCCAATTGAAAAGCGGACGGGGGTCTGTTGGCACAACAGGCTGCGTGGTTAAGTTCGTGGGTCTGTCTGGTCCAATTCGTAAGGCGCGGGAACTGGACCACGCGCTATATTCTCCTGCGCTATTATAAGAGCGCACGCGCCAGTAGGTGGTTGCTGCCCCGGGGAGCCTGTCGGCGACGGTATCAGGCACATCATAATATGAATGCACTATTGCATTGGCGGGCGTAACGGAAATTATCTTGTGGTAGGTATAGTTTAGGAAATCCGAAGTGTCGGCAAGTTCTACTTCATAGTTTCCGAAGGCTGTGCCAGCCGCCAGAGTTACGGGGTACCAAGATAAACGCGGCGAACTGTCGTTTGTGAGCGTATTATTCACAGGCGCGGCAAGAGTTGCAATGCCCGGCGGGTTGGGCGAAAGAAAAGTGGATGTAGCCGACCATGCGCTGGGACCGTATGGATTATTATTTGCGCGGACGCGCCAGCAAAAATCAATAGCGGCGGGCAAATCAACATCAGGCGTGTAAGCGTTCGTCGCGGTTGTAACGGAGAGGATTGCCGTCAGGAATCCGCAGTCTTCAGATATTTGTATCGTATAACTTTGAGCCTTCGTTACGGCGCTCCACTTGAATGTCGGTCGCAGGGTAAGCGGATTCGGGGCGACGAATGCGGTTAAAGTCGGGCGGTAGATTGCGGTGCGGAAGTAAGTCGTATTCGACCAGACCGACCATTCCCCTAAATTATTCCTCGCGCGCATACGCCAGTAATATGTCCTGCCTGCCGCGAGCGGGGTCGTAATTTGATAAGATGTAGCCGTAGGCGCCGTAGCCACTGTTACAAGCGCGTACGAGAAGTTGCTGGCGAGAGAATATTGAATTTGATAATTGGAAATAGTTGTCCCTGTAGCCGGGATAGCCGCCAGCCATGTTAAAGTAGGTCTATAGTAGATGCTTACAAAGCCGTTGATCGGACTTGTCGGCGTTGGCGCGCTAGACGCCACGTTGGGCGCCGACGCCATTGTTGCGAGGGCGACGATCAAAACCAAAAACACAAACTTAACGGATTTCATTTATTTTCTCCTTAAATATTGCGCCTATAAAATAGGCTTCAACTTGAATTCATGGGGGAAAAGGCAGCCTACTATACGCACATATGTTTGTAGGATAAAACAGAACAAAAAAAAAGTCAATATCGCCGCCTGTCTAATGTATAATTTGACGCATCACATATGCAATCTGAGACCAACATTGCAACCCAACTCAAAGACGCCGCGCAACTTTCCGAAGCCGCGTGGGCGGCGCTTGCCGAGCGCGTTGGCGGAGCGTGGCTTCTCCATGCTTCTTATCATTTGAACAAGTCCGCGCAGAATGAGTTGATGTCGTTGATGGCGAGGTCGTCCATTGACGCGTGGCTGTGCGGTTCTCTCAGCGGGGGATATGCCCGTTCAAGTTCCCTGCCAAAAGACGCCGCGCTCGACGTAAAACGATTCTTTGTGTTTCCCATTGCGGGCGCATCGCAGGCGCTCTTGGTGGGCGCAGATAAACAAACCGCTGCCGCCCGGCGCGTATGGAAATTAACCGCGTCGCTTTTATCTGGAAAATCCGTCGCGCCGAATCAACCTTTCCTGCCTGATCTGCAATCGGGGCTTGCGACCGACCTTCCCCTCGCAATCGAAAAAATATTGACCACTTTCGCGCAGTCTGCCAATTGCGACGGCGCGTGGATTGCCGTCCGTCGCGGCGAATCGCTCGATATTCAAGCCGAGTGGAACGACGCAAGCGCGCACGGCGTTTCTTTGCTGATCGACGCGAACCCAATTCTGCGCCGCGTCAACCGCTCTCTCTCCGAAGTGATCGTTACGCGCGGGCAGCCCAATTGGGATAACCTCCCGCATGGCGATCTCAAATCGAATCACGTTTGGGTTTGCCTGCCGCTTGTTATCGGACAACGATTGATTGGCGTCGTTGCGATCTGGCGGAAAAAGGAATTCTCCCGCGTCGAAATGGGACAACTGCGGGAACTCTCCGCGCGCGTTTCCCCTTCCATTGAAGTTCTTGTTACTTTCTCCGAGATGGCTGCCCACCTTAGGCGGCTTGGCTTGTTGAACGATTTTGTCCTTACGGTTTCATCCGCCCAGAATCTGGATCAAATTGCGCGGCGCATGTTTGGGTTGTTGTCGCGCGCATTCAACACCGAATTGATTACGCTCTTCCTGCGCTCCAGCGACGGACGTATGCTGCGCGATTACCGTATGTTTGAAGGCAAAATGAACGTCGTTAACATTCCGCTCGCGGGACATTCGATTGACCCTGTGCTAAAAGAGGGACGCGCGCGCCGCATAGCGGATACGCTCAAAGAGGGATTTATCCCCATCCACAAAGGCGCGCGCTCGTTGCTGATTGTCCCGCTTAAATATCGCGGACAGGCAATCGGCGTATTGATTATCGAAAATTTACGCGCCGAAGCCTTCAGTCAATACGACGAACATTTGATGGTCGTCATCACCAGTCATCTCGCGGGGTTGATCGAATATACGCGCCTGCGCGAAGAAGCGGAGGGACGCGCGCGCAGTCTGGGACTTATTCACGAAGTTGTGCAGCAAGTTATCGGCTTGAACGATAAAAAAGAAGTCGCGTACATCACCGCCGATTTGGTTGCGCGTTATTTCAAATACGAGCTTGCGGTCATCTTGCTGAAAGACGACGACGGCTTGTTTACCATTCAAGGCGTTGGCGGTACGCACGTCGAAGTGGTGCAAACCGCGCTCGCGGCTGGAAGGCTTATCCGCAGCGACGGCGTTACGGGCAAGGTCGCGCAAACGGGCGAAAGCGTTTTGGTCAACGACGCGCGGCAGGATAAACTCTATAAACCCATTAAGGGCTGGGAGGCGCGTTCTGAAATTTGCGTCGCATTGAAGGACGGCGAAAATATTCTCGGCATCATTGACGTGGAAAGCCGCGAAGCCAACGCCTTCGCGCATAATGATTTGATCGCAATGGAATCGTTGGCGGGTATTCTTTCTTCCGTAACCTCCAGCGCAAATCAATACCAAAAATTGCAGGAGACCATCAGTCAATTGCGCGCCGCCGAAATCGAATTGAACGCGCGCATGGAAGCGCAGCGCTCCGCCGAGAATCGGCTCATCCAAGCCGCCAAACTCGCCGCGGTCGGAGAAATGGCGGCGGGTATCGCGCACGAGTTGAACAATCCGCTCACAACCGTCATTGGATTCTCCGAACTGATCTTCGACGACCTCGAACAGGATTCTCCCCACCGCGAAGAGTTGGAAATGGTCTTGCGCGAATCGCGCCGCGCCAGCGGAGTTGTCCGCCGCCTGCTGGATTTCTCGCGTCAGGGCGAACACACGCGCGCCCGCGCCGACCTGAACGAAGTGGTAGACGACGTGATCGCGCTCACCAGCCACCTTATCAAAACCAACGGCGTAAACCTGAGCCTTGAACTCGCCGATACATTGCCATGGGTGTCTATTGACACGAATCAAATGAAACAAGTTTTGTTGAATTTGATTCATAACGCGCTGCAAGCCATGCCGGGCGGCGGCGACTTGCTGGTTTCTACGCGCCTTGCCAAAAGCGACGACGCCCGCGATTGGATTGTGATATCGGTAAAAGACAGCGGCGCGGGCATCAAACCCGAAGATCAGGCGCGCGTCTTTGAACCTTTCTTTACCACCAAGGGCAATAGCGGCGGCACAGGCTTGGGGCTTTCCGTTACCTATGGCATCGTCACCGATCACGGCGGTACAATTGAAATATCCAGCGAGCCGAACAAAGGTTCCATCTTTTCAGTTTGGCTGCCAGTTTAGTAGATAACGTGAATAATGGATAAGCCAAAAACATCAGCATGTCACCCTGAGGGAGCGTTTTTCAGTGACCGAAGGGTCTCAAATGAG
>JAQTWR010000042.1 GCA_028689195.1 Anaerolineales bacterium
CTCCGCTCAGAACGACATATATTTGGAAAGAGGACTTTTGCAAGAGGTCTAATATACCAAATGTTTGTCGAGGGTCAAGCCGTGTAATGACGTAGAGGCGCGCCGTAACGCGCCCCTACGGATGTTATTTTATTTATACGGTCTTTGCCTTGCGGACGGGGGGCTTCCTATCGCTGGCGCGCGTGCCGCCTACCATTTCGTATTCCGACGAATCGTCGCCGTAATCGGCTTTGACGCCGCTGCGGATGCGCTTGACCATATCCCACAGGTCTGCGTAGAGGTCGTCGCGCTGGTTGCGGAGGTTGGTAAGTTGCGCGTCGAGGCTGTCAATCTGCGGGAGGATTTGCGCGGCTTGGGTTATGCCCGCCGTTATGGCTGCGGCGTTGATTGCGCCGTAGGACTTTCCTTCCTCAATCTGCTGCCAGGCGCTGAGGACGCTTTGGGCTTGCTCTACTACATCGGTTGGGTAAGATTTTTTGGACATGAGAGAATCTCCTTTATATAATTTTCCCCAGGGAACGCCCCTGAAGATTACGAACGAATATTTTAGGCAGGCGACAGTCGCCTTGCAAACTAAATCGGAAGGGTCGCGGACTAAATCAGAAGGCTTGCGAACTAAATCAGAAGGGTCGCGGACTAAATCAGGAGGCTTGCGGATTTAGTTGACAGTCGCTTTGGAAGCGACTGTCAACTGGCGGAGGAAACTTCAGAGGTCGTCAATCATGATTTTTCTTGGCGGATTTAGTTGACAGTCGCCTTAAAGGCGACTGTCAACTAGCAATTTATACCGTTATATACTTCTTGAAATTCTCTGCCTGCTCGAATATCTCTTTATAGACTTCATCCTGCGTGAAGGGCGGATACCCATGTTCGTCGAGGGTCAAAATCAGGGCAACTTGTAATTCGGCTTTGATGTCGTTGCGCTGTGACCAGTCGGTGTATTTGGCTTTGTCATCCACAATGACTTTAACGGCTTTGGATAAGGCAATCAATTTATCTTCGGGGTATTCAAACTTGTATTTCTCTGCAATGGCTTTGAGAATGTCGTAGAAGGCTTTTTCTTCAAAGTTGATACCCAACTCGATAAAGGAGTTGCGTTCTACTTGTAGTTCCTTGAATAAGTTGGCGAACTGTTCGGCAACGTCGTCCATGACTTCGCTTTTGAAGGTCTCAAAATCTTTCCGCTCGTTGTAGAGTTCGATGAGGTGTTTCAGGCGTTTGGAGAAATCCACGCCTTTGATCTTGTTGACCTTCTTGAATTCGTCAATGGCTTTCTTCAAGAGCATTTGCAGCAGTTTAATCTTGGTGTTCGGCAATTGGATTTTGTCGATCTTCGCCATGTACTCATCGCTGAAAATATCGGCGTTGCCTTCGGGATTGTTCTTGTCGAGTTTGAAGATTTCTTCGATGCCTTCGCTTTGCAAGGCTTCGTGAATCATTTCGGTGACGCGGGCGTTCATTTGTGCAAGGTCGGGCGCGGTGTCGCCTTTGGTGAGTTTATAAACAATCGAGCGGACGGCGAAATAGAAATGGATTTGGTCGCGTTCCTGAGTGGTAATCTTTTCACTGGTGACAGACAGGTCATACGCGCCGCGCAGTTTTTGGGCGAGCGCCATGAAACGCTTTTCGATCTCTTCGGTGATTTGGACGAACTCGGCAGCGTGATTCAGACAGTGTAGTTTTTCGAGCGGGGAACCGTTGAAGTATTTGGAAGCGTCGAACTTATGGAACAGGCGATTAAGCAAATCCAACTGGTCTTTGACGATGGCAACGGTCTGTTCGATCTCGTCGAATTCTTCGCCGCCGTATTTGGAATACTTCGCCAGAGCGAGGTTCATATTGGATTTGATGCCGATGTAATCCACCACCAGCCCCATTTCCTTGCCTTCATACACGCGATTGACGCGTGAAATAGTTTGAATGAGGGAATGCTGCTGAATGGGCTTGTCAATATAAATCGCATCGAGGAAGGGCACATCGAAGCCGGTGATCCACATATCCACCACGATGGCGATCTTGAAGTTGGAGTTGACCTGCTTGAATTGCCTGTCCAATTCCTTTCTATCGTCGCCTGTACCAAGCATATCCCACAACACTTTTGAGTCTTTGTCTTTGTTGCGGGTCATCACCATTTTGATGCGTTCGATGGGTTTGAGTTCGCGCCTTTCGGCTTCGGTCAGTTGACTTGCGCCGTCGCTCTCGCGGACTTCTGCCCACTCAGGACGCAGGGCGATGATTTCTTGATACAGGTTGTAGGCAATTTCGCGGCTGGACGAGACAAACATCACTTTGCCTTTGACGCTTGCGCCCTCGCCGACCCGCGTTTCGTAGTGTTCAACAAAATCATTTGCCAGTAAATTCAGGCGCTTGGGGTCGCCTAAAATGACTTCCATTTGGGTGACGGCTTTCTTGCTTTCGTTGATCTGGTATTCGTTCGTGCCATCTTCAGCGCACTTCTTGTAATACTCTTCGATCTCTTTCAGTTTCTTGTCGTCGAGCAATACTTTGGCGGCTCTGCCTTCATACACGATCTTGACCGTGATTTCATCTTCCACCGATTCTTTCATGGTGTAGGCGTCTGTGATTTCGCCGAAGACATCCATTGTGGCGTCTATGGGTGTGCCAGTGAAACCAACGTAGGTGGCGCGGGGCAGAGAATCATGCAGGTACTTGGCGAAGCCGTAGCGCGTTTCTACGCCAGTTTTCTTGACGACTATCTTCTGGTCTAAGTTGACTTGGGAGCGGTGGGCTTCATCCGAAATACAGATGACGTTTTCGCGGTCGGTCAACAAGCCCAAATCTTCGGTGAATTTCTGGATGGTAGTCAGGAAGACGCCGCCGCTTTTCCTTCCCTGTAAGCGCGTTCGTAAATCTTCACGGCTTTCGACGCTGATAATTTCTGCGTCGCCGATGAAGTCTTTGGCGTTGGTGAATTGCGCGGACAGTTGATCGTCGAGGTCGGTTCTGTCTGTAATCAGAACAATGGTCGGGTTGGAGAGATGCGGGCTCTTCATCAAAAGGCGCGAGAGATACAACATGGTGTAACTCTTGCCTGAACCCGTCGCGCCGAAGTACGTCCCGCCTTTGCCGCTGCCTTTGGGGCGCATGTTGACGCGGATGCTGTTGTATAACTGGCGGGCGGCGTAATATTGCGGATAACGGCAGACGATTTTTTCTTCTTTGCGGGAGGTGTCGGGGAAGTAGATAAAGTTGCGGATGACATCCAGCAGGCGGGGCTGGTGGAACAAGCCCTTGACCATCGTCAGGAGCGAGCCGATGCCTTCCTGCGGTGGGTCGCTGGGTTCCACTTTGCGCCAGGCGTAGAAGAAATCGTACTGCGAGAAGAGCGACCCCATTTTGTTGTTGACGCCGTCCGAGATGACGCAAAAGGCGTTGTATTTGAAGAGTTCGGGAATGTCGCGGCGGTAGCGGACGGTTAACTGGTCGAAGGCGTTCTTGATGGTGGCGTTCTCTTTGACCGCGCTCTTGAATTCGATCACCACCAGCGGCAGACCGTTGATGTACACAATGGCGTCGGGGATGCGCTTTTCGGCGCCTTGTATTTCGAGTTGGTTAACGATCTTATAAATATTTCCGTCCCCGTCATTGCGAGGGCGTTCTTTGCCCGAAGCAATCTTCTTATCGTTGTCGGGGATTGCTTCGTCGGGCTGTCGCCCTCCTCGCAATGACGAGAAATCTATTAACTCAACAAACAAATCCTTCTTCGCGCGGTCTTCGCGGGCGAGGGTGAAGCCGTTGGCGATGAGATTCAAAATCTTTTTGTTGCTGTCGTACAGCGCCGCGCTGGGAAAGGAATCGAGTTGGCGCAGGATGCTTTCGACTTCGTTTTTGGTAATGTCTTCGGCGGAATAACGATTGTAAAGATACTGCCTGAGATCGTCGCGCAGTAAAACATCCGCCATTTCCTTGTGGATGGTTTCGCCATGCGCATGGGGATAGCCTTCGGCGGCGAATAACTCGATGACGGCGTTCTCTAAAGTTTCTTCGTTGAAGATGCTCATGCCGATTCCTTTAATGCCCGCCCTAGTAAATCGCTGACTGTAAGTTCGCCCGCCCATTTTTGCAGGTAATTTATATCCAGTTCTCCCGCTCTGGTTTTGAATACGCCGAGGATATCGCGCCATTGGCGTTCTGACACTTCGCCGCCCAGGCGATACCATTCGAGTTTGGAGAGGATGGTGTCTTCGGGGCTGGCAAATTTTGCGCTGACTTCGCTTTCAAAGGTGAAGGTTTGTCTTTGGGCGCGGGCAAGTTGAGATTGCAAAAAGGGGCGCGGGCGCGGGATAAAAATATCCACTTTGAACATGGTTTCGCGGTGAATGATGTTGAAACTGGAATGGCTCTGAATGGCGTCGGCGATCATTTCATCGTCCAGATAGAATTCGTCTTGCAAGGCTGAGACAAACGGCTTAAGATGTTCCGCTCGCATTTCGGCGACAATATCCGAATCCTGGGTGGTGCGTACCATGCCATAGAGCGTGCTGGCAAGCGAACCGCCAATGAGATAAGGGACGCCCAGACGCTCGAACACATCGGTGACTTTGAGCGTGACTTCCACTGGTTCATTTTGCATGGCTGCCTCCGTACACTTTGTTTGCCAATTCATCGCCTAGAAGCAAGACTGCCAGTTTGAAACGCAGTTCGGCTTCACTGGCATTGGGGAAGCGGGAGCGCAGACCCGTCAGCGCCAACATGCGAGCGGAGGCGTTCAACTGCGCCAGCATGTTCATTTTGCGCGTGGGATTTGCCTGCCGCCAGAGTTGAATTTGCAGGGCTTCCATTTTGGGGTGGGTATCGGAAGATAAAGCGCTCATCTTTTGTGCTCCATTACGGGTATATCACATCCGCCATTTCTTTGTGGATGGTTTCGCCATGCACATGGGGATAGCCTTCGGCGGCGAATAACTCGATGACGGCGTTTTCTAATGTCTCTTCGTTGAAGATGCTCATAAGTCTCTCTCATCGCGTTATCGGCGGGATAAATCCCTGCCTCAATTCGTGAAAGTCCGCTGAAGCGGACTCGATCATCAGCCCGCAGGGCTTTCATGTACTGAGGCAGGACTTTAGTCCGAACGAACCGACGAATCAATACAAATACATTCATCTCATTCCTCTTCATCCATTTTCTCATAAATGGAAATAATCGTCTGGTCTTTATGATGTTCTTTTTGTTTGGCGGCATACGCCATGACTGTTTCAAGTGACCTTTCGCCGATGCTCAATGCGCCATAACCACTTTGCCATTTGATTTGACTGTCACTGCCAGCCATGTGATTGATGGCGTAGGCGCTCGCCCCTTTGAGATGACGGACGCAATCGGCAACGGACATTTTCGGCGGAATGGACGCCACGACATGGGCATGGTCTTCTACATTCCCTGCCGCGTGGATTTTTATTCCCAACTCTTCGGCTTTGCGATATAGAACGCCGTAAAACATTTTCTCGCGTTCTGCCGTTAGGGTGGGTTGACGGTCTTGTGTTGACCAGATGAGATGATAATGAAGTCGCCAGTAGGTCATGGGGTTCTTTCCTATTTCGGCGGGACGGGGCGGGATAAATCCCTGCCTCAGTTCATAAAAATCCGCTAAAGCGGATTCCCGACATCAGCCCGCAGGGCTTCCATGCCCTGAGTAAGGGATTTATCCCGAACGATGACGGCGTTTTCTAATGTCTCTTCGTTGAAGATGCTCATAGGTTCTCCGAGATGACAGTCACCTTTAAGGTGACTGTCATCTGATTGCGTTCATGCTTGCCTGCTTAATCTGCCACAGTTGCAAGTTTGGATAAAAGCAAATTACTTAATTGAGACAAATAATGATTCTCCGTGATTATTGCATTTACGTTTTCATTTAACTTGTTCAAGCCCTGAAAGAGATCATCCCGACCATCAGGTACTATGATTTTGAATCCAAAGAGATGATCCAATGTGACACTTGCTTGGTTAGCACTTCCTTGAGCACCTGATACTACATAATCAGAATAACCCGTTCCTTTTAGACGATAATAGACAAACAATTGCGCAATATTTTTCTTTGCTCGCAACCTAACAGCATTTTGATTTAGTAGGGCATTATTTGCTAATTGGGGTGTAATGACAACTTTCCCCACTATTGAGGCAGGATTATCTGGCCAGGAGCCCACTGTAGCAATAATGATATCGTTTGTTTGTAACCTGTACTGACTGTAAAGTTTCGCTTTGTTTTCCGCGATGCGAACGCAGTCATTGATGTCAATTGATTTGTTGGTGAAATTTGAAACTCTAACAATCAAAACGCCTGTGTCTTGATAATCAGTTGACTTAAACGCACACCCTTTTTTGTATTCGATTAAATTTCCTAAACTTTCCACCTTCCACCCTGCTGGAATTTCACCCAATTCACTTTCCACCATCTCCCCGCCAGCGGACTTGTACGGCTCGCCGTTCTTGTTCGGGAATTCAAAATCCACAAACCACTGTTTGTAAATGGCTTGCGCGGTTTCTTCCAGTTTTTGAATCAATCCGTTGTTCAGGTCAATGCGGTACAGGATGGTGTTGTATTCGGCGACGATTTCCCTTTGCTTGTCGATGTGGGGGATGGGCAATTCCAAATCGCACATATCTTCCCAACTGAAAATCTCGCGCACACTTCCGTAAGACATATAACGGGCGTAGCGGTCGAACTCAGGGCGTCGAAACCACATCATCAGATATTCAGGTAATAGGCTGTTTTCATCTGTCACTTCAAAAACAGTGTATGCCTGTGAAATCATGCCTTCGTCAACATGGTCAAGCAAGGCAACTCCAATTTTGTCACCCCTGCGGGAAGTATCAGGAACGTAGGCAAATTGTCCGCGCTTGATAAGTCTGTATGTCGTGAAATCAGTTCCAATTGTGTTGGCAATGGATTCAATAAAGACCTTCTGCGTGGAAACGCCGAGAAGGTTTTCTTTTTTATCCGCTGTATTTCTTTCGTCAACTATGCGGATGTATTTGCCTAACTTCTCATAATTTGATTTCATGCCATTTCTCCGCAGAGGTGAGAGGTGACAGTCATCTTAAAGATGACTGTCACCTGTTGCGAGTGACTATAACTTGATCTCATAACCCAACTCTTTGAAGACTTTCAGCAAATCCTTTTTCGATTGATCTTCGGCTTTGAGCAATTCAGCAAATTCGCCTTGTAAGGCTGCCATCTTCTCGTCAAAGTCAATATTTTCGTCGCGGTTAATGAACTCAATGTACTTGCTCGGCACAAGCGAAAAATCTTTCTTCTCCACTTCTTCAAAACTGGCGCTGTAACAATATTCGGGTGTATTTTGATATTTCTTGGCAAAGTCTGTTGTCTGCCAATGATGGAAAGTCTCGGTCACTTTCTTAATATCTGCTTCTGAAAATTGGGTGTACTTCTTTTCAAAAGGTTCGCCTTCTTGGCGTAAATCCATAAACAGGATTTCCCTTTGGCGGTCACGATATTTTTTCAGGACGCCGTTTTGCTCCACCGTCCGCGCTTTTTTGTTCTTGTTCAAAATCCAGAGCGTTACGCTGATGTCAGTCGTATAAAACAAGTTGCGCGGCAAAACTAAAACTGCTTCAAGCAAGTTGTTCTCAATCATCTTTCTGCGAATTGCCTTCTCTGTTCCGTCTCCGCTTAATGCCCCATTTGCAAGAATAAAGCCCGCTACGCCGTTCTCCGAAAGTTTGCTGACGATGTTCAAAATCCAGGCATAGTTGGCATTGCCTGTCGGCGGCACGTCATAGCCCTGCCAACGCGGGTCATCTTTGAGTTCATTTTCCGCCCGCCATTGTTTTTGGTTGAAAGGCGGGTTCGCCATGATGAAGTCCGCTTTCAGGTCTTTGTGTTGGTCTTTGAAGAACGTGTTTTCAGGCACATCGCCCAAATTCGCCGAGATGCCGCGAATGGCAAGGTTCATCTTCGCCAGTTTGTAGGTGGTGGCGGTGTATTCCTGTCCGTAGATCGAAACATCCTTTTTATTGCCGTGATGGTTCTCGATGAACTTCATGGACTGCACAAACATACCGCCTGAACCACAACACGGGTCATAGATTTTTCCGCTGTACGGCTCGATCATTTCCGCGATCAAATTCACAATACTTTTCGGCGTATAAAATTCACCCTTGCCCTTGCCTTCCGCCAGCGCAAACTTGCTCAGGAAGTATTCATACACCCGTCCCACCAGATCATGCGCTTTGTCTTGCAGGGTGTCAATGTTGTTGATGGTATCCAGCAGGGAAGCCAGTTTGCTCACGTCCAAGCCAATGCGCGAATAATAGTTATCGGGCAACGCGCCTTTGAGCGAAGGATTGTTCTTCTCAACGGTGGAAAGCGCGGTGTCAATTTTCAGCGCGATGTCGCTTTGCTTGGCGTTCTTCATCAATGTAGCCCAGCGCGATTCTTCGGGCAGGTAAAAGACATTCTTCATGGTGTAGAAGGCGACGTTATCCGCGTGCTTGGCGTGTCCCTCGGCGATGATTTCCGCCCTGCGTTCTTCGTACTTGTCACTGGCAAATTTCAGGAAGATCAAACCGAGAACAACGTGCTTGTATTCGGACGGTTCGACCGATCCGCGCAGTTTGTTGGCAGAGTCCCAGAGAGTCTCTTCGATGGATTTATTATTCTTCGGTTCTTTGGGCGGCTTCGCTGCTTTAATCTTCTTGTCTGCCATTTGAAAAATCTCCGTCTTGCGCGGTTAGGATGCAGGAACTATTTCTTCATCGGGTGGTTCTCTTTTCTTGCAGGGCTATCCCCCGTCAATTTCCGCAAGGATAAAGTAAAAACTTCAAATCTGCAAGACCTATGCGCCCCAGAGAGTGTCTAACTTTGTGGGCTAAACACAAAGTCACGAAGACTCGAAGACGCAAAGAAACCTTTGAGGCTTGGCGCCTTTGCGTTAAAGAAAACCCATCCTTTTAGACACTCCTGCGCCCTATTGGACAAGCGCATAAATCACAGGTAAGATATCCGCTATGTGCCGCCTTAAACTTTCGCCCTTCCACCTTTGATCCGCTCCCCATGCGCCTAAAAGCCGACTTAACGCTCTTAATCGTTTCCATCATCTGGGGTTCCGCCTTTGTCGCGCAGCGCGTCGCGGGGCAGATGGGCAGCGTCTACTACTTCAACGCCGCGCGCTACCTCCTCGCCGCGCTGGTCGTGTTGCCCTTTGTAGGATGGGCTTCCCGCCCGCGCCTTCCCCGCGCTCAATTCAAGTGGATGTTTATCGCGGGTTTCTTCCTTTTTGCGGGCAGCGCCTTACAGCAGGCGGGCATGGTCTACACAACCGCCGGCAATGCGGGATTTATCACCGCGTTGTATGTCGTTTTTGTTCCCATTGCCTTATTTTTCCTCTGGCGCGAGAAACCGCACTGGATGGCGGTCGCCGCCGTCGGCTTGGCTGGCGTGGGCGCGTTCCTTCTGTCCACTGGCGGAAAGTTCGAAGTCAGGGCGGGCGACCTGCTGGAATTTATCGGCGCGCTGTTTTGGACCTTTCACGTCATCATCCTTGGCAAATTTGCCTCCAAATTCGAGGCGATGTCGTTCTCGGTGGGGCAGCTCGTCGTCTGCGGCGTTTTGAATTTGGGCGTGGGCGTAGCCGCCGAACCGTTGATGAAACTCGACGCTTCGTTGTTGTTCGCAATCGCGTACACCGCGTTCTTTTCTCTGGGATTATGTTACACGCTTCAAGTTTGGGCGCAGCGTCATTCGCCTCCCGCCGACGCGGCGCTGATCTTGAGTCTCGAATCGGTGTTTGCGGTTTTAGCGGGCTGGCTCTTGCTCGACGAAAAACTCGCCGCGATTCAAGTTTTTGGGTGCGTTCTGATCTTCGCCGCCGTTGTCCTCTCGCAATTCAAAGAATGGACGTCGGGTAAAATTGACCACGATCATCTTGTAGAAGGTAGGTAATTAGGTAATTGGATGATTAGCAGCGACGCTCCAATTACCAATTCCAAATTACCTAATGCCCAATTACCTATGGATTTAGACCTCTCTTTCCATCCGCTTACGCAAAAACTCTGGCGCGACTTTGAGACGCTGTTCGGCAATTACGGCGCGTGCGGCGGGTGTTGGTGCATGTATTGGAAGTTGCGCGGCAAAGCCTTTGAAGAAGCGGCTGGCGACGAAGCGCGTCAAATGCAAAAATCAATCGTAGATTCAAAAACCGTTCCCGGCTTGCTCGCTTATTCCGAAGGCTATCCCGTTGGTTGGATTGCCGTCGAGCCTCGCAGCGCGTACCCTAAATTGGAACACTCGCGCGTGTTGAAATCGGCGGACGATCAAGACGTTTGGTCAATCACCTGCTTCTTTGTCGAGAAGAAACATCGGCGCAAGGGAATCGCCGTCGAGTTGATTAAAGCCGCGACCGGGTATGTTAAATCGCGCGGCGGGAAAATCATCGAGGGGTATCCCATAGACGCGCCGCAGAATCAGCCTGATCCCTTTGTGTATACTGGCACGGCGTCCGCGTTCAGGCAGGCGGGCTTCATTGAAGTCATCCGCCGCTCGCCCACGCGTCCCATTTTTAGATATGTAATTGAACCCTCTCCCGCTGGGAGAGGGCAGGGTGAGGGCGAGTGACCTTTCATCCTCCTTCAAAATCATTAACGCCGCGCGATTATGTATTCATCGCGTTTGTTGTGATTTTGTTTGCGCTTATCTCCGCCGCGTTGATTGCCGTGAATTTCAAACTCAAAGGCGGCGGAGAGTTTTATATGAACTGGGCTGCCAGTCGCGGATTTATCTTCGAGAAGATTGACCCCTACGGCGCGGAAGTTCCCGCGCGCGTTCAACAGTTGGTTTATGGTCACGCCGTCAAAATGGGCGAAGAGCCGTATATTTTGGATGCGCCCTTTCATTTCCTTGTGTTTTATTTTACCTGCGCGCTTTTCTCCGACCCATTAACCGCGCGCGCAATTTATACATGGCTCTTGCAGTTGACTTTGATTCCGCTGGCGTTGCTCAGCCTGCGCCTGACCGATTGGGAAGTCCCTTTGACGTTTGGCGCGCTTTTTGCCGCGTTGGGCGTTTTCAATTTTTATTCTATTCAGGCGCTTTACGAAGCCAGCCCCGTTTTGATTCTTGGATTGTTGTACGCGGGAATTCTCTTTGCCCTGCGCGCTGAAATGGACGAACTCGCGGGTGCGTTGATGGCGGCTTCGCTCTATTATTGGGAAGTCGGCGCGCCCTTTCTTTTGCTGGTCTTCTTTAGAGTCTATTACCAAAAAAGAACCCGCGTCCTCAACGGATTTTTGATGCTGCTCCTCGTTTCGCTGGCTGCCTCTTTTCTTTTGTACGCCAATTGGATCGTTCCCTTCTTGCGCGCCGCGCTTGTCAATCTCCGCGCCGACTTTGGTTACAACATCCGCGTTATCCTCAAAGATATGTTCCCCGCGCAAGGCGTCTGGCTCGCGTTGGGGATGATCGTCGTTCTCGTTGTCGCGCTCGCGTATGAATGGAGCGTTGCGCGCAGATCCGATTTCCGCCGTTTTTATTGGGCGTCCTGTCTTTCGATTGCCGCCGCGCCCTTGCTTGGCTTGCGTACTGAAATGGAAAATCTCGCGGTCTTGATCATTCCGCTTGCGTTGATCTTCGCCATCGTCCACGACCGTTGGAGCAAGGTCGCGGATTTCCTGACCCTATTATTGGCTCTCTTCGTATTTTTGATCCCTTGGGCGCTTTCCCTGCTGCCTTTCAAATTTGCGCGCGATATTATCTTTCTCTTCCTTCCATTATTTACCATCATCGGCTTATACTGGATTCGCTGGTGGGCAATCCGTCCGCCGCGCATCTGGACCGACCTCGCGCCGCGCCCCAATTCCTAATTACCTAATTCGCCATGTCCAATCGCTCCTATCTTTTTCTTTTTCTACTCGGATTAGCCATTCCCATCTTCATCGCGCAATATCAACCCGCCCCGGGCTATCTCGATTCTGATTATTATTTCGCGGGCGGGATTCAACTTGTTACGGGCAAAGGCTTCACCGAACCATACCTGTGGAATTATTTGGACGGCGTCGCTTCGCTGCCGCATCCGTCGCATAGTTATTGGATGCCGCTCGCGTCCATCCTCGCCGCACTGGGGATGTGGCTCACGGGGCAAACGACTTACGCCTCCGCGAGAATTTTCTTCTTCATCGTCGCCGCGCTCGTCCCGCCGTTGACCGCCGCGCTGGCTTATTCATTTTCAAAGCGGCGCGAGATCGCGCTCGCGTCGGGAATCCTCGCGGTGTTCTGCGTTTATAACGCGCCTTTCCTTGGCGTGACCGATAACTTCGGCATTTTCATGCTGCTCGGCGTTTTATATTTTCTCGTGGCGACGCAAATCCTCAAAGACCCAACCCGCGCGCGGAACTGGTTTCTGCTTGGCGGTATCGCCGCCTTTCTAAATCTC
>JAQTWR010000043.1:0-1838 GCA_028689195.1 Anaerolineales bacterium
GTACTGCGGAAGATAATATCGGCGGCATCGCTTACGACACCGCAGCGAATCAACTGCTCGTCTTCGGGACGGCTGGCGCCACCTTCCCGGTAGCGGACACCACTCCCACCAGCGATTATTATCAAGGCGGATTCGGCGGAGGTACGTGGGATATTTTCGTCGCCATCTTGTCCAGCGACCTGACTAACAAAGTCTACGCCACCTACATCGGCGGAGCCCAAAACGACTATCTTGGTCAGACGGGCGATCTCATCGGGCAGGGTCACGTTATTTACAGCCCGAACACAGGCTTGACGTATCTTGCTACTACAGTCCATTCAACCCTTCCGCTCGGCGCAATCGGTACTCCTCCGGGAAAAGACAAAACCAAATCAAATCCAGACGCCGTCGCGAACGACGTCCAAACCATATTCGCCTTTAACATCAATAGTTATGACTACGGCGACGCGCCCGCGAGCTACGAGGGCAGCCCCGCCGATGCAGCCAACAGCGCGATGTCTGCCACAATCCGAATCGGCGCGACAGTAGACGCGGAAGCCGCGCCTGCCAGCGGCGACGCAACGGGCGATGACTCTGCAAACACTGGCTCCGCCGACGACGAAGACGGAATTGCTACGCTAATCCCGCCATTTGTCGGCGAATCGACATACTCGTCAACCGTTTCGGTATTGAACAATTCAGGCGCGGCGCTCACGCTTCAAGGTTGGGCTGACTTTAACCTCAACGGCGTTTTTGAAGCGGGCGAATACGCTTCCGTCTCGGTTCCCGCCAATGCCGCCCAACAAAACGTTACGCTTAATTGGAGCGGCTTGCCGGCGCTCACCGCAGGGCAAACGGTCTACATGCGATTGCGCCTCAACGACGGGACGCTGACCGACTCTGCGGGGACGGCAAATATTGACGAACGCTCAATCAGCCGCGCCGGCGCGGGCGAAGTAGAAGACTACGCGATGACGGTCGCTACTCCCACGCCAATTCTCAGCAAAACCTTCACCCCCAGCACAATTCTGGCGGGCGAAATTTCACAACTGGAATTTGCGATCATGAATCCGTCTGCGGCAAGCGCGAGAACCGACGTGTCGTTCAGCGACATCTTCCCCGCGTCTATGATCGTCGCCAACCCGACCGGCTTTTCGATGACGGGCTGCGGTTCGCCAACCTACGCAACGCCGCAACCAAACGATACTTCGATTTCCTTCACAGGCGGAGGGACTATCGCAGCCGGCGGAACTTGTACCGTCAGAATCAATGTGACGTCTTCAACCGCCGGGGTGTACGTTAATGACAATCTCGCGGTAAGTTCGTCAAACGGCGCAGGGACTACCACAGGCGCCACGTTGACGGTCAACGCGGCTTCGCTTTCAATTACCAAATCGGCTGTCAGCCCGGCAAGCGGCGCTCCCGTCCAGCCGGGAGATCCAATTTCGTATTCGATTACGGTCACCAACACCGGCACGGTCACGCAGAACAATATCGCAGTAACCGACAATTTACCGGCTGGGACAACATACGTCAGCGGCTCTGTTAATGGGTACCGACTCGTTTCATACGAGTATTTGGATAATTTCACCACTGGAACCACCTACAACCAGACTTACGGCGCTTCAAACTGGAGCGGACAGTCTTGGACTGAGACCGGCGATGACGGAGTTTCAACTACGGGATTAATTAGAATCAACGACGGTTTGAACCGCCTCGAATTAGAGGCGGCGAACGGCGGATATATCGAACGCGTAATTCCGGGCGACTTAACCGGAAAGAAGACTACGCTGGTTGTTGATTATGGAGAAATCGGCACTTGGGAAGCCTCCGACGGCTTTTATGTAGACGTATGGGAC
>JAQTWR010000043.1:1848-12398 GCA_028689195.1 Anaerolineales bacterium
TATGGGACGGGTCAGTTTGGCAAAATATTGTCACCAGATTGAACGACTTCAACAATCCGCCGGCTGAAACCTACGACATCTCGACGTACGCCAACGCAAACACAAAAGTTCGCTTCCGCGGCACATCAAACGCTACAGGCGAAACCGCTTATGTAACGTTGGCAAGCGTCACTTACGATGATTTCGCGACCGCGTCTGGCGCTACGCATACGCCGCCCAACATCGTTCAGGCAGCCGACAACTACGACCTTGCGGCTGGCGCGTCCATGACCGTTAACTATCAAGTAACCGTAGCAAACACGATACCCGCCGGACAAATGAACATCGTCAACACCGCGACGGTCACAAGCGTGGAACAACTCACGCCGCTGACCAGTTCCGCAGTCATACATCCGATTGCAAAAAACTACGGACACCTGCCCGACTCTTACACGGGTATGAACTTGATCGCCGACGGCGGCGCGTCTCACATCACCTCGACAACCATAAAACTCGGCGCGACAGTACCTATTGAACCGGATGGAATCAACAACCCGACATTCACAGAAGACGCCGCTTACGACAACGGCGTAACGCCAACCGGCACATGGAGATACGGACCTCTCGCCTCAGGCAACGGCGGCTCGGTAACTGTAGACGTCACCTGCCCCACCAGCTCGTGCTACCTCGCCGCATGGATTGATTGGGACAACGACAACGCCTTCGGCGGCGACCAGATTATCGGTCAAACGGTGGGCAACGGCACGGGGCAAACCATCAATTTCGATATTCCGGGCGGCACGCCGGGCAATTCAATCAACGGCGCTTTCTATGTCCGCTTCCGATTGTACGCATCAGCGCCGGACGCCGATAGTCCAAACGGAGAAGCGCTCACGGGCGGCGTTGCAACGATAGGCGAAGTGGAAGAATATAGATGGGGCTTCGTCAACGGCACGCCCACCCCTGTGACCGTAGCCTACTTCCGCGCGGAACAGCAGGGCGGAAGCGTTGACTTTGAATGGTCAACCGTCACCGAAACCGGCAACGTCGGATTTAATTTATACGTCCAGGATCAAGACGGCAAACTGACGCGAATCAACGACGAATTGATTCCGTCTCATGTTGTCGATTCGTTGGAGCGTCAAGATTACGCGTACAGCGCCTCCGCAAATGGAGAGACTTTCTACATCGAAGACGTCAGCGTCTTCAACGAAACGCGCCGACATGGACCCTTCCAAATCGGCGAAACATACGGCGAACGCGCCGAGATGGAAAAAATCAATCAGGCTGCCATAGGACTTGAACTGCAAGGCAAATCCAGCGAACGCCAGACGCAACTTAAACGGGAGATGGAAATTCCCGCGGCGGCGTACCAAACTCCAGAGTTGGAAGCCGCGTCCGGTTTGCGGAGTCAACTCGAGGCGCAGCCCGTATCGTCAGCCAATCTGCAATTAACATCCACGCTTAATGTCAAAGTGCGCCAGACGGGCATGTACCGCCTGACGTATGGAATGCTGCGAAATGCCGGACTCGACCTCGACGGCGTGCCGGTCGCCAACATCACGCTCACAAATCGCGGACGCTTTACGCCCATATTCATCCAAGGGCAAAGCGACGCGAATCTGCGCGATAAATTCGGCGCGGGGGCGTACATCGAATTCTACGGGCAGGCGTTGGATACCCTCTACACCGACACAAATATCTACACGGTGCAAGTCAGCGCGACGCCCACGCCCCGCATTCCAAGAGTTAGCGGCGCGCCGAAAGCAAATCCGCTGCCCGCGTCCTTCAACGAAACGGTGAAGGTGAATAATCAGCGCGCGTTCAGTTCGTCCGCGCCCGGCGCCGACCCCTGGTACGATACCAGAATGTTCGCCCTAGCGGATACCGCCGATACCACTTACACGCACGACTGGAGTTACCCCTTCCAAGTGACTGGGTTGGCGAATACTTCAACGCCTCAAACGCTCACTTTGGTCGTTTGGGGAATGACGGATTGGCCCTCGGCAAATCCAGACCACCATGTAAAGGTCAGCGTCAATGGAACCGCCGTAGCCGACGAAACCTTTAACGGCACGGTAGAAAAGGTCATAAAGGTCACGCTGCCCGCCGGCACGCTGCACGAAGGAGAAAACACGCTTCAAATCAACGTGCCTTGCGATCTCGGCGTAAGTTACGACATCGTAAATCTGGATAAATTTGCGGTCGCCTACCCGCGCCGCTATCAAGCGCGGAATGGACGACTTGAGTTTACAGCCGCAGGCAAAGTCTTTAGGGTACTCAACCTGCCCGATAAAAATGTCGAAGTCTACCGCATAGATAGAAAGGGCATTGTCCGCCTTACGCAACTAAAAGTTATCCCCACCGGCAAAACCTTTGCCGTTGCCTTTGCCGGCACAAATACGCCAGCAAGGTATATCGTCACTTCGGCTAGGAAGTTGTATCTTCCCGCGCTGGAAGCGACGCGCCTTACCGCGAACTTGAATCAGCCCGCGCAGTATCTCGTCATTTCTCACCCCGATTTCATCAGCAGACTGCAACCGCTCATTACGGCGCGTCAGGCGCAGGGACTTACCGTCAGCGTGGTGGATGTGAACGACATATACGCGCAGTACGGCTACGGAATCTTCACCCCGAACGCGATTAAGTCATACATCGCCTACGCCAAGCAAAATCTCGGCGTTGAATATGTCCTGCTCGTTGGCGGAGATACTTACGACTATCGCAACTTCTTGGGCATAAACAGCGTTAGTTTCATTCCTTCGCTCTACGCCGCGACGGGCAGCCCATACGCAAGATTCGCCCCCGTAGACCCGTTGTACGCGGACGTAAACAACGACAACGTACCCGACCTGGCAATTGGGCGCTTCCCGGTACGCACATCGGCTGAATTAGACCTAATGGTCAACAAGACGCTGGCGTACGCCGCGAAAGATTACGCGCGCACCGCCGCCTTCGCCTCAGACAAATTCGACGGGATCGTATCCTTCAAAGACATCAGCAACGGATTATCCGCGGGGCTGCCCGTCGGCTGGTCGGCGGAGAACTTCCATTTAGACGACGTTCCCATGGCAACCGCCCAGAGTCAACTAATCGCGGCGATGAATAGAGGCGTTTCGCTGGTCACATACACGGGACATTCAGGACCTACCGTATGGTCGCTGGGATTGTTCGACATGACCAAAGCCGCAGCCTTAACCAATTACGGACGCCCCTTCGCAGCCGTTCAATGGGGCTGCTGGAATACCTATTATGTAGACCCGAAAAACAATTATCTTGTACAGAGTTTGCTGTTCTCAGGAGACAACGGCGCCGCCGCAGTATTTGGAGCGGTGACCGTCACCGATTCAACTTCCGAACAATTGCTTGGAAACGCGCTCACGCCGCGCCTAACCGCGACAGGCGCGCCGATGGGCAAAGCCTTGCTGGAAGCGAAACAAGAACTGGCGCAAACTCATCCAAACATGCTGGACGTGCTGCTCGGCTGGACTCTCATGGGAGACCCCGCGCTGGTAGTCGAACCTTAATAAATCAAAAAGCCCCTAAGGGTTTGATAAACCTTTAGGGGCTGAAGGAAATGATTGAGCGCTTTCGCCGTCATTTACGATGCAAATCCGTTGGAGAACCCCGGCGCGCTTCATAGAATCATGGAACGCCTCAATCATCGCGGTCCCGACGGAAGCAGTTTTGTCTTTGCGAAAAACGTCGCCATGGGACATTGGCGCTTCTGGACGACTCCCGAAGAAGTCGGCGAGCGCCAGCCTTTAGAGTTGCGCGGCTTGCCGTTCAAAATTGTCCTCGACGGAAGGATTGACAACCGCGAAGAATTATTTGCGAAGTTGAACCTCTCGCCCGCCGAAGGCAAAACGCTCTCAGACGCCGCGCTGATCTTACGCGCGTATGACCGCTGGCGCGAAGAATGTTTCCAATATTTTGTCGGCGAATTCGCGCTCGCGATATTCGACGAACAGCGCGGCGAACTCGTCTGCGTCCGCGACCAACTTGGAGACCGCACATTATTCTACGCCAACGGGAACGCGCAAACGATCGTCGCTTCAGAACCCTGGGCAATCGCCGCCGTAAACGACGCAAAACCAGATTTGAACGAAAGCGCCGTCGCGCATTACTTCGCGCTGAAAGCGCCCGAAAACGGACAAACGCTCTTTAATAACATCTACGAACTATTGCCCGCGCACGTCATGGTCGTCTCCAAAACCGCGCGCCGAATTCGGCGGTACTGGCAGCCTGACCCGCAAAAGAAAATTCGCTACAAAACGGACGAGGAGTACGCCGCGCATTTTCTCGCGCTATTGGAAGAGAGCGTCCGCTGCCGAATGCGCTCGAACGCGCCCATCGGAATTTTGATGAGCGGAGGACTGGACTCCACGTCGGTTGCCAGCATTGCGGCGCGTAAGATAAAACCCGAAGCGCTTACCGCCATCTCCTACGTTTTCGACGAACTGACGGACTGCGACGAAAGGCAATATATCAACGCGGTGAAGGCGCAATGGAATACGCGCTCGATTCAAATTCCATGCGACGACGCGTATCCTTATAAAGATTGGGCGAACTGGCGGCGCAACCCGAATCATCCCGAAGGAAATCCCTACCGCCTGCTCAAAGAACGCGCTTATCAACGCGCAAACAACGAGGGGGTGCGCGTGCTGCTCACCGGCGGATTTGGCGACCACTTGTACGATGGCGCAGAAGATTGGATGGCTGACTTGATTGAAGACGGACGACTAATGCAAGCCGCGCAGGGATTTGCCTATCATGTCCGCGCGTTTGGATTGCGCCGCTCCCTCGCGGCAAAATCAACGCGGCGAGCGGCAAGGCGCGCGCTGGATCAACTCCCCGGCGGCAAACGCTTACGCGGAAAAGCCACCGCCGCGCCCTGGCTAACGCCATTTTCAATCCGCAGCATGGATAATCAATCCGGCGCATGGCTCGATCCCGCTTTTGCGACGAAAGAAAATTTGCTGGGATTGATCGCCGCGCAAAACGGCACAGGCGATACGTTCGGCGCAAGCCGCCACGCAATCGAACTCCGTCACCCATACCGCGACCGCCGCCTAGTCGAATTTGCGCTGGCGCTGCCGGCATATCAATTTTATTATCGCGGCGTTCATAAATATATTCTGCGCGTCGCCATGCAGGGAATTTTGCCCGAAATAATCCGCGCGCGCAGCCAGCCTTCTTCGCTCATATCGCTGTTCTTTCGCGGGGTCGAGCGCGAAAAAAATCTTCTGGAAGGGTATTTTCAAAACCCAAACGCGAACTGGCGCAAGTTTGTAAAAGCGGATTGGCTCTCGAGCCGATGGAACATTCCCGTCACGCCCGAAAAAGACGGACCCGAGGCATTAATTTCCTGGTTATGCGCTTCATACGAAGCATGGTAATTATTATTTATATAGAGGTACTTATGACAAATCATAATGAAATACAAACTAACGCCGAAATCGCCCCTGCAATGGAAAACAACGAAGAGCAAATCCGCAAACCGTATTGCAAGCCATTACTGGAAGACCTGGGCGATTTACGCGCGCTGACCCTGGGCGGCTCTCCGGGCTGCGGCGACAGCGGCGCGAACATCGGCATTCAAGCCCCGTGGGGCGGCGGCTCTATCTGCTAATCTATGCCGCGCTACCGCCTCGCCGCGCAGGACTTTCATTTCGCGCATCCTATCGCTGAATTGGAATCTTTTGAAACCGCGCGCGAGGCGGATGGCGAATCCGTTCTGTTTACGATGGATTCGCTTGATGAAAAAACGCCAATCGCGCGCGCAGAAGGATGGGTGGGCGGAGCGCAGCGCATCGTGGAAACATACGATACGCCGCGCGGAATCCTTTTGAAGGTCGAAGGAGGCGGCGCGTTCTTCATCAATCGAGGCGGAGAAATCATCGGCGCGCAGAATCCGAATCAACTTGACCGCGAAATCATCCTCGGTCCCGCCCTGGTATTGGCGTTGGCGCAGCGCGGCGTATGGAGTCTTCACGCCAGCGCCGCAACGTACAAAGAAAATTGTTTTGCGTTTCTCGGCGAATCGGGACAGGGCAAATCCACGCTTGCCGCGTATCTATCTCAAAGCGCGGGATGGCGTTTGGTCGCAGACGACATCCTGCCGATAGAAATGGAATCGAAAACCGTCAACGCGCTGCCGCATTTTCCGCAACTTAAATTACCGCCAAACGCGCAGCCCGGCGCCGACCTGCCCGAACGCATCCCATTGAAGTACGTCTGCGCGCTCGCGGACGTTGAAGCAAACCACGCGCCCGAATTGCAAATCCTCCCGACCGCGCAAGCCGTTCAAGTTTTGCTCGGTCACACTGCGGGAACGCGCATGTTCAACGCGGCGGCGCTGGCAAAGCATTTGGAATTCTCGACGCAAGCCGCAAAACAAATTTCGGCGCGCCGTTTGAATTATCCGCATCGCCGCGACGCGCTGCCGCTCATCAAAGATTTTTTAGAAACGCTATGCTGACTCTCGACGCAATTTTACGCATCCCCGCCCACGTTTCATTTTCCGTCGTCGGCGAAGACGCTTTCCTTTTGAATGCGCAAACCCACAAATATTACGGGCTTGAAAAAGTCGGCGCGCGTTTGTGGCAAATTTTAATCGAGGGCAAATCGTTGAGCGAAGCGCATCAAACGCTTTTGAGCGAATACAACGTCGCCGCAGACGAACTGGAGCGGGATATACTTGATCTGGTCAAACGCCTGCAAGAGCAAGAACTTGTCGAAGTCATTGAAGCGTAAAGCGCAACTTGCGCGAGGATTTTCATTATCGGATTGGAGCGCGCTGATCGAGGCGTGGCTGCGATTACTTTACTACCGCCTCGCGCTTCTCGCGGTAAACTACCAACGGTTGAAAGAATCCACGCGGCGAATAGAAAACCAATCCTCTGAGTTATCCCTCCCGCGCGCGCGGAAAATCGAACGGCTGGTTGGGTACGCCGCGCGGCTGCATCTCATCCCCATGACCTGCCTCGACAAATCGCTCGCGCTGCAAAGCATGTTGAGCAGGCGCAAAATCGCGGCGCAAATCAAAATCGGCGCGCAAAAAATCGAGGGGACGCTTTACGCCCACGCATGGGTGGAAGTGAATGGAAAACCCATCGGCGAGGCGGAAGATGTTTCCAAAAGATTCTCCGCGCTGGAATCCGTCGCTGAAATCACAAACCGTCAATTGATATAGAGGCTCGGCGTATGCCGTCCGAAAACAAGCAACTCGAAACGCTAAAATATATTCTCGAAAACAGCCTGCATCCCGAGGTTCTCGACTCGCATCCCTGGACAAAAAGCCTGGTCGCGCTCGAGGCGGCGACGGACAACCCCGAACTGGAAGGCAAAACGGCGGGACAGCAACTTGTGATTGCCGTCGCGAAATTTTTTACACAGATGACTCCCGCCACCCCGCCGAGGCGCGGCAAACGGCTGGACACAAATTGGGGCGCATTCGGACTCCTTGCCGCGCAATATTTTGCGCCGCTCATTTTTGGCGCGCCGGTTCCCGTCTCGCTCCGCGACGCATGGGGGCGCATTGACCAGAGCATTTTGCTTTTTGTTTTCGGCAAAACGGACGGCGCGATTCCGCAAGAGAAAAAAGACGCATACAAATTAGTCGGCGGCGAGTTGGAAGCGGCGGCGAACAGCACATTGAGCGATTGGCACAGAAAAGGTTTGCAACAACTGACCGATGCGCTCATGGCGCGCGAACGTTTTTTATCCGAGTCGCTGGGCGTTCCCGCAGTCATCGCATCTGCGCCAAACCGCGCAAGCCGTTCGCCGAGGACGCGCGCTGGCGCGAAGAAACCGCAAGCGTCAAATAAGCGGTGGCGCATATTCCTGTTCGCGTCCATTCTTATTGGATTGGCGCTGATCGTCGTCGGCGGATTCAAAGCAGGCAAGGTTTACAACCTGACTCGCGTAGTGCGCGCGGACGCGACCTACATTCAAAAATTAATTTCAGAACCCGCGCCGCGCTTGGGAAAATTCAAAAACATCGGCTCTGGGATTTCGATATTAAGAAAAGATTTTGCCGCGCTCAAAAACGAAACGCAGCCTTTTTTTTGGACAGGCTCGCTTTTGAAAGGATTGCCCAATCGCGGCGGCGACCTTGCCGCGATTGAAGACCTCGCAACCCTCGCGGATTCCCTGCTCGTCTCCGCCGATCTAACTTATCAAACGATAGCGCCCCTTGTAGATAAGGGCGATCTTTCGGCAGTCAATCCAACGCGATTAACCGAGTTTTTGAAACAAAACCAGCCGCGATTGCAGCGGGCGCAGCAGTCCTTAAAGCAAGCCGAAGAAGCCCGCGCCCGATTGAAGGTCGAAACCCTATCGCCTGAAGTACGCGACCTCATTTTGAACGACGCAGACCCGCTTATGCGGCTTATGCAAGACGGCTTAACCGTCGCCGTGGAATTGCCGCGCATTATGGGCGCAACCGACGAAGGTCCAAAGACCTATTTGTTTTTGGTCGAAAACGAAGACGAGCTGCGCCCCACCGGGGGGTTCATTACTGCGGCAAGCACAATTCTCGTGAAAGACGGGAACATCAGCAATTTGAAATTTGTGAACTCCGGCGATTTGGACAACTGGCAGAAAATATATCCCGCCGCGCCGTGGCAACTCAAGGAGTATATGAACAGCCCCGTTCTTGTATTCCGCGACGCAAATTGGTTCACAAATTATCCCACCACCGCGCTGTACGCGGAGTATTTATATTCCTACGCCAGCGATCATTCAGTGGACGGCGTCATCGCGTTTGATCAGCGCTTGTTAATCGAAATACTAACCGCGACGGGACCAATCGCGGTGGCGGGCGCGTCTCATCCTGTGGACGCGAAGAATGTCGCCCAATATATGCGCGAATCGAAAAAGCCCGACGCGCAGCAAGCCCCCTCTGCGGATTGGGACAACAAAGCCTTTTTGAACAAGATCGCCTACGCGCTGATCGAAAAAATATTCAGCGGCGACGTTCAATGGGAAACCATCTCCGCAACGCTGGCGCGGGCGTTGAACGAACATCACATCCTGCTGCAAGTGGACAACCCCGATATGACCGCGCTTTTGGCGCGCTATCATTGGGACGGCGCGGTACAAGTTGGCGCGGGCGATTTTCTCATGGCGGTAGACTCGAATATCGGGTTTAACAAGACCAACACGGTGGTCGAATCAAGCGCGGCGTACGACGTGGATTTAACCGACTTATCGCATCCCATCGGCTCGTTGACTATCGTCCACAAAAATAACGCGAAAGAAAATCTAATCTGCAAGCAGTGGCTGAAAGACAGGCGCAAGGGCGAAGAGAGTTATCCGATTACCGATTGTTACTGGAATTACCTGCGGATTTACAAGCCCGCAGGGACAACGCTTATCAGCGCCACGCCGCAAAACGTCCCCGCGATTTGGATGATCAATAAGCAAAAAAATCCCGGGCAGGTGGATATTCTCAGCGAGGAAATCAGCGGCGCGCAGGCGTTCGGCACGCTGCAAGTCGTCCCTACGGGTGAAACGCTGGCGGTCAATTTTGAGTTTGCGCTGCCCGCAAGCATCCTGCAAACGGACGCGAAGCAAACGACCTACGCGCTGAAAGTACAAAAACAACCCGGCACGCTGGCAACGCCGATCACAATCCGCGCGCATTTGCCGAATAACGCGTCAATCATAAAAACGCCTTCGGGCGCTATTGTGGAAAACAACAGCGTTCTGTATGAAACCGACCTCAGAGTAGACCTTATCTTTACGGTCGTTTTTTCGACGCCATAAATCCGTTCCAAATCCGAACCGGGCGGTTCGCGTTTTCGTATAAAATACGCCATCAAAGTTTGCCATTTTTAGGAGAACTCGTTATGAAAAAATATATCCAGTATCTTATTGCGATCATTCTGACCGCGAGCGTTGTAGGCGTGGCGCGGAACAGCCCCGCATGGGCAAGCCCGAAGACTTCCAATGAAGCGCGTCCAAATTTCGAGATTGTCGTAACTCAAGACGGGAAATATACCGTCGGCGGCATTTGCGATTTCACGGTGGCTTATAACGTTCCCAACATCAGCGACAAAGCCGCAGTGGACGTTCCCGCAGAAGTTTCGCGCGAAGTGCCATTCTCCTATCCTGATAATCTCTATCTTTCGGGTTGTCACATCATACATTACAAGGACAATCAATTTGCGAGCGAGATGACCGCCACAGAAGGCGACTGGGAAGTGTGTTTTGGAAATCGTCCCGATGAAAAATTGACCATTTATTATTATCCCGACGATCTCGCCGCCACAGGTCAAGCCGCCTGGCTGCCCCTGCCCACCACCGAGAAAGACACCTACGTTTGCGCCCCCGCAATGCACAGCGGAGTCTACGCCCCCGGCGGAGTCATCATTCCGCGCACAGGCGAAACCGCGAACGCAGGCGATCAGACTACGGTCATTCACGCGGGGACTGTAATCATAACCACCGCCAATACTGGTTTAATCACAAAACCCGGTAAATACGGCGCGGGCGGAATCTGCGAGATGACCGTGGATTACTATGTTCCAAACCTTACCAACGAACTGCACGTGGAAGAAAACGTC
>JAQTWR010000377.1 GCA_028689195.1 Anaerolineales bacterium
TTCGCGCCGATAATCGCCACCACCTGCCCCGCTTTCACCTCGAAGGACAAGCCCCGCACGGCTTCGATTGCGCCGTAGTTGACGCATAAATTGGAGACTTTAAGCATCGGCTGCCTCCTCTTCTCCAAGATAGGCTGCGACGACGGTCGGGTCAGACTTGACCGCGTCTACCGTTCCGCGCGCAATGACTTCTCCAAAATTCAACACAACAACATGGTCGCAGACTTGCGCGATGAAGCTCATATCATGTTCGATGACGAGCGCCGCCAAGCCTTCGTCGCGCAGACTTAAAATCAACTCGCCGAGACGCGCCGTTTCGGCGGCGTTCATGCCTGCGGTGGGTTCGTCGAGCAGCAAAAGTTTGGGATGCGCCGCCAGCGCGCGGGCAATTTCGACGCGGCGTTGGTCGCCATAAGAAAGCGCGTCGGCGGGCGTGTTGCAAAAACTTCCAAGCCCCAAACGCTCTGCCAATTGCAAAGCCTGTTCGCGCAATCGCTTTTCTTCCGCGCGATACCCCGGCAGCGACAGCGCGGCGCTCAACAACCCCGCTTTGCCTTGCGTGTGCATCCCAACGATAATATTATCCAGCGCGGACATTTCGGCAAATAGGCGGATATTTTGATAGGTGCGCGCAATCCCAAGTTGATTGATTTTATGCGGCGGAAGTTTTTGAATGGCGCGATCCATAAAACGGATTTCGCCGCTCGCGGGCTGATCCAACCCGCTGATGAGATTCAGCAGCGTGGTTTTCCCCGCGCCGTTGGGACCAATCAACCCCGTGATTTGATTCGCTTCCGCTTCAAAGGAAACGTCGTTGACGGCGGCTAATCCGCCGAAATATCGGGTGACGCGATTAAGCGTAAGCATGGTCATCGCGCCTCCTTGCGTCGGAAGATTCCGCGAATCCATTTTGGGTTGACCAATCCATGCGGCAGGTAAATGATGACCAACACCAAAATCACGCCGTTGACGATGCCGCGATATTCTTTCATAAAGCGCAGGGCTTCCGGCAGGATGGTGAGAATTGCCGCGCCGACCAACGCGCCCGACCAGTGCAGCGTTCCGCCCAAAACGGCAAACGCCAGAATATTGACCGCCGCGCTGAAACTGAAGTCGTTGGGACCTACGAAGCGCGTGAGGTGCGCGCTGAATCCGCCTGCCAGCCCCGCCACGAATGCGCCCAATACGAAAGCCAGCAACTTGTATTGATAAACGTCAATGCCCATTGTGGCAGCTACGCTTTCGTCGCGGCGGATTGCGGCTAACGCCCGTCCTGCGCGCGAGCGGTGAAGTTGAACCAGAAAAATACATAAAATGAATAGAACAAATAATAACGAGACGGGCGTGGTTAATTTTGGGATGCCGTCCAAACCCTGCGCCCCGCCGAGAAGGGTCAGCCCGCTGAATTTATCAAAGTTGACCGCCGTAATGCGGACAATTTCTCCGAAGCCGAGCGTGGCAATCGCCAGATACACGTCCCGTAAACGAAGGACGGGCAAGCCTAACAGCCAGCCGATCAACGCTGCGCTCAGTGCGCCGACGAGCAGGCTGACGGGGAAGGGCGTTCCCGCGTGAATGGTCAGCGCCGCCGAGACGTACGCGCCGATTCCCATGAAGCCCGCGTTTGCGAGCGAAAGCAATCCCGTGTAGAGCGTGAAGTAAATGCTGATTCCCAGCAGCATGTTGATCAATGCAAACTGTACGACGCTTCCGTACGTTGCCCAGAATTCTGAAAATATATTCATGGCGTTTTATGCGCGTTTGACGCTGGCGCGTCCCAGCAATCCGTTGGGGCGAACAAGAAGGATGATGAGTAATAATATAAACGAGACGGCGTCGCGCAGGTCGCTGGAAAGATAAGCCACGCTCATTACTTCGCTGAACGCCAGAATAAATCCACCGACCACCGCGCCTTCGATGTTGCCCAGCCCGCCCAGCACGATGACGGTCAACCCTTTTAGATTCATCGGTCCGCCCATGAACGGCGAGATGGAATTGAACGCCAGTCCCAGCAAAACTCCCGCCGCGCCCGCGAGCGCGCCCGCGATGAAAAACGTCTGCATGATGATCCTGTCGACGGGGACGCCCAGCCGCGCCGCTGTGACCGCGTTGTGCGCCACCGCGCGCATGGCTTGTCCCTGCCGCGTTCCCATAATCAGCCAGCGCAAAAAAATCATAATGAGCATGGATATGCCCAGAATAGTCAGTTGTAATAAAGTGACGGAAACCGAGCCGAATTTCAATACGCGGACGGGGAAAATATCAAAGGGAAAGCGGGATACCTGCGCGCTGAAAATTCCCTGCGCTACATTAATCAAAACGATGGACGCGCCAATGCTGGAAATCAAGGTCGCCAAATGCGGGGCATTGCGGGCGCGTAGAGGCTTGAAGGCAATGCGATCCAGAAGGACGCCGAGCAGTCCGCTTCCCAGCATGGCGATTGGCAGCGCCAGCCAAATCGGTAAATGCAAAGTGGTCACGCACACCAAACCGATGAATGCGCCCCACATGTAGAGCGAAGGATGCGCGAGGTTGAGAATTCCCAACACGCCAAAGACCAGCGTATATCCCAAAGCGAACAGGCTATACACCGCGCCGAGCCAGATTGCATTTACCACTTGTTGCCAGAACATAGGTTGCCCATTTCAATTGTAGGGGCGACGCATTGCGTCGCCCCTATGTGACAATTACGGCTTGAACACTTCGAACACGCCGCCCTTAACCGTCAACACAACAGGTTCGTGGACGGGGTCGCGGTTCGCGTCGAATGAGTAAAGTCCCAGCGGGCTTTCGAGGTCTTTGACCTGCGCTAAAGCGTCGCGGATGGCGGCATGGTCAACGCTATCGGCATTCTTGATGGCGAGAGCGGCAGCCCACGCGGCGGTATAAGCCTGCGCCGCGAACTGGTCGGGATTGGCTCCATACGCGGCATTGAAATCTGCGACAAAGGCGGCGCTGGCGGGGAAGGGGCTGGCGACGTTCCAAGCCGCGCCAGAAATCGCGCCTTCTGCGGCGGGACCGGCGATC
>JAQTWR010000378.1 GCA_028689195.1 Anaerolineales bacterium
TTCATTTTATCCTCATATTGACGGGCAATCCACAGCAATAATAACCCTGCAAGGATGTTCAAGATCATCTCATACGCAAAGGTCGGGTGAAAGCGCGTTTTCTCCAAAGGATATTGGAAGAGGTTGCTATATTGCGGCAGCCGACTCTTGACGTTGTTGATGAGTATTCCCCAGGGAAGTTTGGTCGGCGGACCGTAAAGTTCCTGATTGATGAAATTTGCGGGGCGCGCCAACGCCTGCCCGATCAACATCGCGGGGGCAAGCGCGTCCAGAAAAAGCCAAAAATCCATGCCGTTCTTTTTCAAGAAGTAATACAGCGCAATTCCGCCAAACAATAAACCGCCAAAGAAATGCAGCCCGCCATGCCATATCATCAACATCTCGGCGGGGTTATCCAAGTAAAAGGTACTGCCGCCAAAAATACTATTCAGGATGTACCAAATGCGCGCGCCAAGAATTCCAAGCGGCAGAACCCAAACCAGCGCGTCCCAAATCACATCGCCGTTTTCATCGCGGCGTTTAATTTCTTTTTCCGCAATCCACGTCCCCGCCACCGCGCCGAACATTACCAGTACGCCATACCAACGCAGCGCGAATTTTCCAACAGTAAAAATTACAGGATCAATCATTGACAACCTCGTATTTAAGTTTCGGAGATTATATC
This sequence comes from Anaerolineales bacterium, assembly GCA_028689195.1. GTDB lineage: Bacteria > Chloroflexota > Anaerolineae > Anaerolineales > Villigracilaceae > Villigracilis. The sequence continues at coordinate 665 of JAQTWR010000378.1, forward strand.
ATCCAAAAGCAGGGAAGCCTTCGGCAACAACGCTGCAATTTTTTGGGAAACTTCTCAAAAGGGAGACCAAAATCCGCGTCCGCGCCCTGTCCGCGTCATAAATTCAAAAGTAAGAAGCAATCGGGCATAAATCCGAATTTGGGTAGAATTTGTAACAAATACATCGCGTCATGTGTAAAAATAAATGACATTTGTCATATATCAACATGACAAATGTCAGGTCAAAAATTACAAATAAATTCTTACAATAGTCGTAAACGTTTACCTTTACCGTCAATGTTTTTACTGCCAAATCACCAAAACCGAGACTTTTTACAGCCTGATATGTTTCATTTTTACAAGCAAACCGCTCGCCCGAGTTTGTAGATAATTTTCTATCTTTCATTCATCAGGAGAAAAAAAATGGCAAAAATTGTTGTGGTAGGGGCAGGTTTTGCGGGTCATACCGCCGCGCTGTATTTGGGGAGCAAATTGGGCAAACAGCATAATGTAACGGTCATCAGCAATCGTGATGTGTTTGCCTATATTCCCTCGTGGGTTTGGGTGGGGGTTGGTCACATGCAGCCTGAGAAAACGGTTTTCAAACTCAAGCCAGTATATGACCGCATGAATATTAATTTTGTTCACGCGGCAGCCACAGAAATTCACCCCGACGTGGGCGACCAATATGTGCTTGGCGAAGAAATTGGCACGGGCAAACAGGTGCGCCTTGATTACGATTATCTGGTGATCGCCCCGGGACCACTGCTCAATTTTGCAGGCACGCCGGGTTTGGGACCAGAAAACGGATTCACGCAATCCATCTGCTCCCTGCCGCACGCCACCAAAACCCGCGACGCGTATCTTTCCGCCGTTGCGCGAATGAAAAAGGGCGAGAAACTCAAACTGGTCATTGGCACAGGACACCCCGGCGCCACCTGTCAGGGCGCGGCGTTTGAATACATCATCAACGTCCACAAGGATTTGGTCAAGCAGGGCGTGCGCGACAACGCAGAGTTGCTCTGGCTTTCCAACGAATCTGCCGTCGGCGATTTCGGCGTGCGCGGAATTCAGGTCAGGCAAGACGGCAAGATGCTCTCCAGCAAAGAATTTATCGAAGCCGTTTTCAAAGACTACGGAATCAAATGGCAGGTGCAGACGGGCGTAACTAAAGTGGAAGACGGCTTAATCCACTGGGAGAATTACGAAGGCGAACAAGGCACGACCGAGTTCGACTTTTCCATGCTCATCCCGCAGTTCAAGGGGCAGCCCTTCAAATATATCGGCAAGGACGGAAGCGACGTATCCGCAAAAATGGTCAATCCGGCGGGCTTTGTCCTCGTAGACGGCATTTACGGACTTTCCTACGATGTGCTGAAACGCAACCCCGACGCCTGGCCCTCGGCTTACCAAAACCCCAGCTACAGCAACGTCTTTGCGGCGGGCATTGCCTTCGCGCCGCCCGGACCCATCTCGGTACCGCACACCAACAAAAATGGATTGGCAATTACCGCCGCGCCGCCGCGCACGGGCATGGTCAGCGGAATCATCGGGCGCGTAGTCGCGCTCAACATCGTAGATCTGATCACCACAGGACGCATGACGCACTACGAGCGCATGTCTGAAATGGTAGCGGCTTGCGTCGCCTCGATGGGAGATTCGCTCTGGGATGGAAGCGCGGTCACTATCGTGATGCACCCCGTCGTCCCCGACGAGAAAAAATTCCCCACAGAATCCGGACGCGACTTATTCGTCAGCCACATGGAAATGGGCGTAGCGGGCGCATGGATGAAGTTCATGCTCCACTACACCTTCATCTGGAAATTCAAAGCCCTGCCCGGCTGGAAAATCATCCCCGAATAACGCGAGACACAGGAGATAAAAATGGAAATCACACCGAAAGACAAATTCTGGATGAACTTCAAACTCTATCAACTCTGGCGCTTCGTGGTGCTGAATATTAAAATCCTCAAAGCCGTCGATCACAGCAAGCGTTCCTAAATTCAAAAGTTCTTACGCGCTGGCGCATTAACCTTAGTGCGCCAGCGCACTGCGCAACGACCTTGCGCCAAAATTGGCTGAAAACCTTATGCTTAAAATCAATCGTCAAACCGACTACGCCGTGCGCGTCATCCTTGCCCTCTCAAAAAAAGAGATGGGCAAACGCTTCTCGACCTCCGAGATTGGACGCGAAATGTTAATTCCCCCCGCGCTGCTTCAACGCATCGTCGCAGAGCTGGCAAACGGCGGATTCATCCACACCCAAACAGGGCGCGACGGCGGCGTCTCGCTTGCGCGCACTCCCAAAGAAATCACCCTGCTGCAAATCGTCGAGCGCTTCGAGGGCGAGCTCTACCTTTCCGAGTGCATTCTCAAACCC
>JAQTWR010000379.1 GCA_028689195.1 Anaerolineales bacterium
GGTTCGAGGCTGAAGCGTATTGCAATTGGCTTTCCAGAAAAATCGTAGCCGTGCCTGAAGGATATACCGTCCGCCTGCCCAAAGACGAGGAATGGGAGCGCGCCTCGCGCGGCGAAGACGGACGCGAATATCCCTGGGGCGAGGGCTTCGATAAAGCCGCCGCAAACACATGGGATAGCGACGCCACAGGCTCCGGGCTTGGCGGCACAACGGCAGTCTGCGCCTTCCCCCAAGGAGTCAGCCCGGCGGGCGCGTATGACATGAGCGGCAATGTTTGGGAATGGACGCGCTCATGGTACGATGAAGATAAAAAATATCGCGTTGTGCGCGGCGGCTCGTGGATCGGGTATCAATGGTTCGCGCGCTCGTCGTTCTGCAATTGGTCTACCCCGCTGATGTTTAATGACGACCTCGGCTTTCGCGTGACAATCGCGCCTAAAGAGTAAATGATTAGCGCTTCGGCGATCAAAAATTAGATTGGAGGAACTATGGCAGAGAAGAAAAACAAAAGTGGAATCAGCGCAGGCAACGGCAGCGTTGTCGTCGGCGGCAACGTGCAGGGAAGTTCCATCGTCGTCGGCAACAACAACACCGTCAGCAGCCAAAGCGTGAACGTCGCGCCGCTGTTCGAGCAGATTTACGTCCTCGTTGATAAGCAGCCCGACCTGCCGCTCGACGATAAAGAGGACGTCAAAGCCGAATTGCAGGAAGCGCAAATCGCGCTCGAAGAGCCAACTCCCGACGAGGGGTTTATCGCGCGGCGATTCCGCAACATCAAACGCATGTCGCCTGAAATTGCGGAGGTCGCAATCAAGACCTTGCAAAATCCCATCGGCGGCGTAGTGGAAGTCGTCAAGCGCATCGCGCAAAAAATGGCGGAAGACGCAAACAAATAATCCAAACTCTAAATAGTGGTCGCGCGTAGTATGGCGCGACCTTTTGTTTTAAGGTAAGAAACCGCCAACCATGTTATTCTATAACCCAAAAAGTTTTCTAAACAATTATCAAAGGAATCCCCATGCACTATTCCCCCGCTCACATGCACATCCCCGACAATTTTTTGAGCGTTACGGTCGCTCTCGTTTGCTGGCTAATCGCCATCAGCGCGCTTTGGGTTGCCGTTTCAAAAACAAACAAATCATTGGGCGAAAAACAAATTCCGTTGATGGGCGTAATGGCGGCGTTCATCTTCGCCGCGCAAATGATCAACTTCCCCATTTTCGGCGGAACGTCGGGACATTTGCTTGGCGGCGCGCTCGCGGCGATTATGCTCGGTCCGTGGGCGGCAATGCTCGTAATGACGGCGGTCATCGCCGTGCAGGCGCTTCTATTTCAAGACGGCGGCGTGGCGGTGATGGGCGCGAACATCCTCAACATGGGCTTGGTCACAGCCGCCATCGGGTACGGACTTTATCGCGCAACATCCAGTCAATCGAAACTCGTAAAATTTTCCGTGGCGGGGTTTGCCGCGTGGCTCTCCGTGATCGCGGGCGCGCTGCTCGCTTCGCTGCAAATTTGGTTAAGCGGAAACGCCCGCCTGCAAATCATCCTCCCCGCCATGTTATTCATCCACGCCTTCATCGGACTCGGCGAAGCGCTGATTACCGTTGCCGCTTTATCCTTCATCATGCGGACGCGCCCCGATTTACTGGGAGACGATTCTGAATCCGCCAAAGGCGGACGCGGTTGGATTCTTGCCGGAGGTTTGATCTCGCTCGCCGTTATTTTCCTCTCCCCATTCGCCTCTGCCGACCCCGATGGATTGGAGCGCGTGGCGGCAAACATCGGCTTGATCGGCGCAAATAACCCCGCGCCGCTCGCGCTCATTCCCGATTACGCGCTCCCCTTCCTGGGGCAAACCGCCTTCTCGACCATCGGCGCCGGTATGATTGGAATCATCGTTGTCGGCGCAATCGCTTTCCTCATCGGGCGCGGCATGAAAATCGCAAATCGCAAATCGTAAATCGTTATGCACTTCGACGCCTTCGACCGTTACCATCAGAAAGAAAGTTTTATTCACCGCCTCGACCCGCGCGTAAAAGCGTTGACGACGGTATTCTTCATTGTCTCGAACGCGCTGCTGCCCGACGGCGCATGGAGCGTCTTCGCGCTGGCGTGGATTTTTCTAATCGCGGCAAACCTGCTTTCAAACCTGGGGATTTTATACACCTTCAAACGTTCGATCATCGCGCTGCCCTTCGCGTTGATCGCGGTCACGGTTTTATTCTCGATGCCGGGCAAACCGATTGCAAATTTTCAAATCGCAATGTGGAATTTTATCGTCACCGACGCGGGACTTTTACGCTTTGCGAGCATCCTCATCCGCTCGTGGCTTTCGGTGCAAATGGCGATTCTACTCGTCGCGGTCACGCGCTTCCCCGACCTCATCCACGCGCTGGAACATTTGCGCGTACCTTCCATCATCACCACCATCATCGCGTTTTTATATCGCTATTTATTTGTTCTCACCGATGAAGTTCTGCGTTTGCTCAAAGCGCGCGAATCGCGTTCTGCGGCAATGGCGGGACATAAATCCGGCGGCGGCATATTATGGCGCGCGCGCGTGGCGGGCAATATGACGGGGCAGCTTTTCCTGCGCAGCTACGAACGCAGCGACCGCATTTATCATGCGATGATCTCGCGCGGTTATGCGGGTCATCTTTACACGCTCAACCCGCATGAGATGAAATCGAGCGATTATTTTGCGCTTGCATTTTCGGTTGCGGTCATTTTCATTCTTCAAATTATTGGAAGGCTCTAATGCCAGTTTCTCACTCAACCTCCATGTTTCACGCGCCCGAATGCGACGGCGAAGTATTACAGGCGCGCGACCTGCACTTTGCATACCCCGACGGTCACGCCGCGCTTCACGGCGTTTCGTTCAAACTTTGCAGCGGAGATAAAGCCGCGCTGGTCGGACCAAACGGCGCGGGAAAATCCACTTTGATGCTGCACCTGAACGGGATACTCAGCGGGCGCGGCGAAATCGAAATCGCGGGAATGAAACTCACGCGCGC
>JAQTWR010000380.1 GCA_028689195.1 Anaerolineales bacterium
CGCGCCGCACGTATACGCAGAGTCACATGGATTACATCGTCGAATGTTTTGCGCGAATCACCACCCGCGCGGAGAAAATCCGCGGGTATAAATTCGTTTACGCGCCAGAGTTGCTGCGTCACTTCAGGGCGAGATTTGAACCGTTGTAAATCAGGTTTCTAAAGTATCTAATGGGTAAAAACATGAGGCGTCAAAGGAAAAACCTTTAACGCCTCATGTACTTCATAAATAGCCAAGTTGCCGTCATGCTTTCCTGGCAAGAAAATTTCAAATCCCTGCCACAGATTTCACCGATTTGCGCGGATTTTTTTCAAATCAGCGAAAATCCATTTGCGTAAGTCCTAATAAACTTGTTTTATCCTTCCGCAATTCCCAGCCAGATTACAAACGTCGTTCCCTTCCCCTCTTTTGACTGAACTTCAATTCGTCCGCTGTGACGCTCCACAATCCATTTGGTAATGGACAAGCCCAGCCCAAATCCGCTGGTGGTGGAGCGCGTGCGCGACTTCTCCGCGCGGTAGAAGCGGTCGAAGATGTGAGGCAAATCTGCGGCGGGGATTCCCGGTCCCGTATCGCGGATGATGATTCGCGCCTGATCGCCAATCCGCTTGATGCTCAGAAAAACCTCTCCGCCCTGCGGCGTGTATTGAATCGCGTTTGCGACCAAATTCAACAGCACCTGCTTCAAGCGGTCGCGGTCGCCGTTGACGATGGCTTGGTCAATTTCGTTCAAGTGGACTTTGACCTTGCTGCCCGCCAACACGCGCGTCTCTGTGAAAACTTCGGTTAATAAAAGGTCGAGTTCCACAGGCTTGATGTTCAACGCCAGTTTGCCCGACTCTGCCTGCGCGAGCATCAGCAGCCCGCCGACAAGCCGCGTGAGCCTGCCCGCTTCCTGATCTATGCTGCCCAGCGATTCTTCGTCGGCTTCTTTGATTCGGCGCATCAAATCCACGTTGCCCTTGATGACCGTCAGCGGCGTGCGCAACTCGTGACTCACATCCGCGAGAAAACGCTGCTGCGACGTGAACAATGATTCCAATCGCTCCAGCGTTTGATTGAACGACTCGACCAGATTGCCGATCTCGTCGTCCCTTTCGTCGCGGTACGGAATACGCCGCGAAAGATCGTCCGCGCGGTTGATCTGGTCAACGGTATCGGCAATCGCCCCAAGCGGAGCGAGCGCGCGTCCCAGCAAAATCCACGAGCCGAGCGCGGCAATCAACACCGCAATCACCGCCACGCTGATCATAATGGAGAGCAGGTTTTCGCGCGTCGCGTCCACCACGCTCAAACTGGCGCCGACCTGCATAATGCCAATCGTCCGCCCGCCAATCTGCAAAGGGACGGTCAACACGCGCAGGCGCGCGCCGCCAAGATAGGAATATTGATAAAGCGTTTTGCCCTCTTTTAATGCGGGCGGGTCTATCGAAACGGCTAACGCGCTGATGCTCGGTGATGTGGAAACCAATTTGCCGTTGCCGCCCCAAACTTGAACGAAGGCGTTCGCGGTCATATCCAGCGACGGCAAATTGATCACGTTCAACTCGCCCATCGGGCTGATTTTTGTCACTTGGGTAATATCGCGCGCCACGCCCGCCAGCATCGAATCGACTTGATTAAGCAGCGTCACGCTGACGAGGATGTAAACAGCCGCGCCGAAGATAAGCAAAATTCCGCCCATGAATGTAGAGTACAGTAACGTAAGGCGCAGACGAAGGGACATGAATTTACGGATTTTCCCTCAATACATACCCCACTCCGCGCACGGTATGGATGAGACGGATTTCATTTTCGCCTTCCAGTTTCTGGCGCAAATAACGGATATAAACTTCCAGCACGTTGCTCTCGCCGCCAAAGTCATAACCCCATACGCGGTCGAAAATCACTTCGCGCGTCAGCACCTGTTTGGGATGGCGCAGGAACAACTCTAACAATTCATATTCTTTCGCGGTCAAAGAGACAAGACGAGTCCCGCGCGAAGCCTGACGCGAACTTGTATCTAATGACAGGTCGGCAAATTTCAAAACGGGAATCCGCTCGGGCTGCGTGCGGCGCAGCAAAGCGCGGACGCGCGCCAGCAATTCGTCCAAATTGAACGGCTTCACCATGTAATCGTCGGCGCCCGCGTCCAGCCCTTGAATACGATCCTGCACGGTATCCTTCGCGGTCAGCATCAAAATCGGGATCGAACCGCCAGTCCGCAGCCGATGACAAACTTCCAACCCATCCATGCCGGGCAGCATCCAATCGAGAACCACAAGGTCGGGCGTATGGTCGCGCGCGGCAATCAAACCCATCCGTCCGTCGGTTGCCGTATCTACCGTATAACCCTCGTAAGCCAAACCGCGATGCAGTAATTTCAAAATGGCTTGGTCGTCTTCAATGATTAGGATTCTCTCGTTCATGGTGAATTCTCCTGCGCAAAATATACCATAAATCATTAGAGTTATAATATCAACATGCCCTTCGGTAAACGCATTTTCGACGTAATCTTCGCGCTGCTCGCGTTGATTATTCTATCTCCCGTTATTTTTTTAACCGCCATACTCGTCCGCGTTTTTATCGGGACGCCGATTCTCTTCGCCCAAAAGCGACCCGGCTATCGAAGCGTTCCCTTCCGCATTTATAAGTTTCGCACCATGACGGAGCGCGTCGGGACTCGGGGCGAGATTCTCCCAGACGCCGAAAGATTGACCCGCCTCGGAAGAATCCTGCGCGCGTTCTCCCTCGACGAGCTGCCCGAACTCGTAAACATTCTACGCGGCGAAATGTCCTTCGTCGGACCGCGCCCGTTGTTGATGGAATATCTTCCGCGCTATTCAGCCGAACAAGCGCGGCGGCACAACGTAGTCCCCGGGCTGACAGGCTGGGCGCAAGTCAACGGCAGGAACGCGCTCTCATGGGAAGACAAATTCGACTATGATATTTGGTATGTAGATCACTGGTCGTTTTGGCTGGACGTAAAAATCATTTGGATGCCCTTCTCAAAAGTATTCAAA
>JAQTWR010000381.1:0-2179 GCA_028689195.1 Anaerolineales bacterium
TGCCAAACTATATGTTGAGCATGTCGGATCACAAGGTCATTGTGCGTAACTACGAAGGCTATGTGACGACTTACGAAGAGCCGACCGAATATAAATCGCACGACCCGAAGACCTGTCCATTCTGCCCGAACAAACGCCTCGAACCCGGGCAGACGGGACTCACGGGTTTGCTCGACGGCGAGCAGATGTACATCAAGCCAGAACATTTCGACGAGCTGCACAATCGCAACGGCATTCAGCATCGTTTGAAAGACGAAAGCAAGTGGAGACCGCTCGGCATTGGTCCGGGCGAAGATTTAGCGAAGTAAAATAAGCGCGTCGCAAGCGCGGCGCGCTTTCATTAAACGAGTTATGTAAGAAGGAGAAAAAATGAAAAAATCAATTCGAGTCATTATCGCATTTGTAGCTCTTGCGTCTTTGCTGGCGGCGTGCGTTCCCGCGGCGCAACAAGCCGCAGCCCCGCAAGTCCAAAACACGCAAAGCCTGATGGACACGCAGTCGGAGATTAACACGGCGGTGGCGCAAACCATTGAAGCGCAGAACCAAGTTGGGACTTTTGTGGCGCAAACTATGGAAGCGCAAGCCACGCCGACCTTCACGGTCACGCCGTTTTCAATTCCCACCTTTACGCCCTTCGCGGTGATTCCCACCGCGACATCTGTAAGCAGTTATAAGCCTCCGGTTAAACCCGATTATCAGTGCGACATAATCAGCCGCCGTCCGCGCGATAATATGGAAATCGGTCATGGTCAAAAATTTGATATTAAGTGGACGATTGTAAATACCGGCGCGAAGACCTGGCCCGCCGGTTACGATGTGAAATATTTCAGCGGTCCGCACATGGCAACAGTTGATATTGTTCAAATTCCCGTGGAAATGAAACCGCGCGATCAATATCTAATCGTTATGGATGCGTTTGCGCCGCAGGAAAGAGGTCGTCAAGTAATGACTTGGACCGTGCAAGGACAGATCTGCTATCCGTACGTTGCGCTTAACGTAAAATAATTTTTTTGGAGGTTTTATGATTGAACGGAGTCGTAGAACGACTATTGTTTTGTTGATTGCAAGCGCTCTCATCCTTGCTTGCGTGCCTACCTTTGCGCTTGCCGTCACGCCGATTCCGACCTTTGACCCGAACTCCATCGGCACGTCCATTGTAGAAACGGCAAACGCGGCGGCAACGCAGACGCAACTTTTTACGACGCCAACGCTCACGCCCACGTTCACATCCACGCCGACAAAGACTCCAAGCGAAACGCCCACGCCGACAAAGACGTTTATCTTTTTATTCTACACGCCGACCAAGACGGCGACGCTCAGCGCGACGGAAAAAGCGGATATAAAAGACTACGCCTGCGAGTTGATCACTCAAACGCCCGAAGATAACAACACAATCGGCGGCGGCGGATTCTTCTCGGTACGCTGGCAGGTGAAAAATACGGGCAAAAGAATATGGGACTCGAACGCCATTGATTATCGCTACAAAAGCGGAACAAAGATGCATCAACAACCCGTCTATGATTTATACAGAAACATCGCCGTGGGCGACGTCGCCGACGTGATTGTAGATATGACCGCGCCCACCACCCCGGGAAAATACTCAACCGCGTGGGTCATACGCGCGGGCAAAACAGAATTTTGCAAGTTGACCTTAACGATTGAAGTGAAATAAAAAAAATCCTCCGAGAAAACTCTCGGAGGATTTTTTATCCTACGCGGCGGGCGGAATTTGTTCGTTCTCGGCGAGAACTTCGGGTTTCTTACGCAGGGTGAAGAATCCGACGGCGACGGGAATCAAAATCAATATCAACGAAAAACAAAGCATTCCAATCCCGGCGGCGGGCGGCATCATTCCAGAACTTTGCACGCCATTGAGTTCGGTGGTATACGGCATATTGCCTGTTGCGGTTACCGCGCCAAAGACGCACATAAACAAACCGCAACATCCGCACGTCAAGGCTGTGGCTATAGTTGCGATCATGCCCGTATTCTTGTTCATAGTGATTATCTCCTCATAACAGTTTTGACATTAGTATACAACGGACAAAAATGGGATGCAAGCAACTTTGCATCCCATTGGTACTACCCTCTCAATTTCGCGCCGACTTCGCGCTCCAATCTTTTTACAATCTTCGTGCGAATCGCCGCCGCGTCTTTATCGGTCATCGTTTTCTCGGCT
>JAQTWR010000381.1:2189-2993 GCA_028689195.1 Anaerolineales bacterium
TTTCTCATCGCGGTAGACATCGAATAACTTCACATCCGCAACGGTTTTTCCGCCAGTCTGGCGAATCAGCGCTTCGATATTTGCCGCGGACACGGAATCTTCCACGATGATGGCAATATCTTCGTAAACCGGAGGCAACTCAGGAATGGTCTTGATGCCGTAAGTGGGAGTCAGCGCGCGCATAGCGTCCAGATCGAATTCCGCGACGATGACGGGGCTTGGTCCAAAGTCGAATTTTTCCTTCGCCAGCGGATGCAGCTCGCCGAACACGCCAATGACCTTATCATCCACTTTCACTTGCGCCGCCTTGCCCGGATGCAGATAGGTCGAGGCGTCTATCGGCACATAGGAAGCGTTCATCAAGCGCAGTCCGTTCAACATAAGTTCGACGCGTCCCTTCATATCGAAGAAATCATACGCGGACGCATCTTTCACATCCCACGCAGATGCCAGCCGCGCGCCCGTCATCACGATGGCGAGTTTGCGCGGTTCTTTGGGCAAATCATTGCCATTCGGCTCGAAGACTTGACCCACCTCGAACATGGCGATGGATTCCGCCTTCGCGTTTTTCTCCGCGACTTCGAGAACAGACGTGAGCAGACTCTTGCGCAGTACGCTTCTTTCGGGCGCAATCGGATTCGCGATGTGAACGTAATTTTCACTTGCAGTGAGTCGCGCTTCGCGCTCGGGCGATGTCATGCGATAAGTAACCACCTCCTGCAAGCCAATGGCGGTCAGCAAATCGCGCAGGTGTTCTTCCCATTCGTGAACGGGGTTGCCCTTTTGCGTCGGGAGTGCGTCTGC
>JAQTWR010000382.1 GCA_028689195.1 Anaerolineales bacterium
AATCGGATGGGTAATACGGCAGCTCCTCGATAACGGAGTCAAGTTCACGCCTTCGGGCGGCAGCGTCGAGGTTGCGCTTGCGGAAGATAGCGCGAACCTTATCCTCGTTTCCGTCAGCGATACGGGCATCGGCATTCCGTCGAAACGCTTCCGGGAGGTCTTCGAGCCGTTTCATCAATTGGATGGCTCGTCTACGCGGCATTACGGCGGCACAGGGCTTGGGCTTGCATTGGTGCGCCAGATTGTAGAAGCGCACGGTTCGCTGCTTGACCTTCAATCAACAGAAGGCAAAGGCTCCACCTTCAAATTCCCCTTACTGGTTGTGCGCGATTAAAAATGGACGCAAAAACCCTCACTCTCTTGCACGATATATTTCAGGAAGTCCAACAAAAACGGGACTGGAAAACCGCCCTGGACACACTGTTTGTATCGGCGCGCGGAGCGTTCGTTTTTGATAACGTCGCCATTTACCTTGAAGACCCAAAGACAAAAAGCGTCGAAGGCATTTACGCCCGCGCTGTCGGACGCGGAAAAACCGCCGAAGCCGACGCCGCTTGGGGAGAGAGCGTCGCCAGCGATGTCCTCGCAAAAAAACAAATCGTATTGAAGCAGCCGACGCAGCTCGAAAAAAATTCAGACCGTTTGGCGTTGGCGCATCTTTTGGGGGTTCCGCTGTATATCGGATCGAGGTTAAGCGGCGCGCTGGTCTTTATCCGTTTTGGCGGACCGAGCTATTCAGACCCGCATATTCAACTCGCGTCGCTGCAATCGTTCTGGGCGGCGGCGTTGATCGAACGCAAAGAACTGCAAGAGGCGCGCGCCGAATTAGACTCTGTGCAAAGACAAATGCGCTTGCAGGACGACTTCGTCTCCACCATCACGCATGAATTACGCACGCCGCTCGGATTCATCAAAGGATATAGCACAAGTTTATTGCGGCAGGATACGATTTGGGACGATGCCACCCAGCGCGAATTTCTAACCATCATTGACGAAGAGACAGACCGCCTGACAAAGTTGATCGAAGATATGCTCGAATCGGCGCGTTTGCACAGCAAAACCCTGCAATTCAAGTTCTCGCCTGTTCGAGTCGATTCGCTTGTGCGCGACGTGACGACGCGCATCACCACGCACCACCCGCAGTTGCGCGTCTCTTTTGATATTCAGCCCATTCCGCCCATTCATGGCGACGGCAAACGACTCTCGCAAGTCTTCGAAAATCTTTTCAGCAACGCGATTAAATACGCGCCCGATTCTCAGTTGACCATCGCCATGTATGCCACAGCAGATAAACTCCGCGTGACCTTTGCCGACAAAGGCGAAGGCATCCCGCAGGAATATCTTCCGTTTCTCTTTGAGCGCTTTTACCGCGTCCCCGGCGAACGCACGGTTACCGGCACGGGGCTGGGGTTGTATATTTGCAAACAAATCATCGAAGAGCATCATGGTACGATCTGGGCAGAATCCGTTTTAGGCGTCGGCACAACATTCTTCATAGAGTTGCCCGTCGGCGATACAGGGCTGTAATCCCACGCTTTCATTTGCAAGGAGACGATATGGCAAAGCATATTTTGGTCGTAGATGACGAACCCCGCTATTTGCGGCTATTGGAGGCAAACCTGCGCACGGAAGGTTATGAAGTGTCCGTCGCGCAGGATGGCGTTCAAGCGCTGGATGTGTTCTCAGCGCAGCCGATAGACCTTGTGTTGTTGGACGTAATGATGCCGCGACTGGACGGCTTCGGAGTCTGCCAGCGGCTGCGCGAATTTTCAAACGTCCCCATTGTCATGCTCACCGCGCGAGGCGAGGAACAAGACCGCGTGCGCGGACTCGACCTCGGCGCGGATGATTACCTCGTCAAGCCTTTCTCTGCCACCGAATTATTAGCGCGAGTCCGCGCGGTGCTGCGCCGCGCCCAACCCGTCACCGACAGCGGGCAGACGCGCTTCTTCATGCACGATAATTTGAGGATAGATTTCGCGCGCGCCGAAGTCTGGATCAACGAACAAGCCGTATCGCTTTCGGCGACCGAATATCGCCTGCTGCTCCAATTCGCGCATCACATCGGAAAGATACTCACTTCTGAAGATTTGCTCACCAGCGTTTGGGGCGTGGAATATAAGAGCGACAAGGAAATTCTGTGGGTGAGCATTGCGCGCCTGCGTCAAAAACTGGAAGAAGACGCGCACAACCCGCGTCATATCGTCACCCGTTCAGGATTAGGATATTTAATGCCGCCTGTTGAATCATAATCCAGCCCCTCTTCTTGCAGAAGAGAATTGGGGTAAGGGCGCGTAGAAGGAGACGAAATGCCCGAAAAGAAAATTTTAATCGTTGACGCGGACGTAGCCAGCCGTAACTTTATTGCGCGCGCTTTACAGGACCAAAAATACGCGATCATTCAATCTGGCTCAGGCAAAGAGGGATTAATTTGCGCGTGGCGCGACCATCCCGACCTTGTAATTATAGACCCCACTATTGCCGACCTGCGCGGCGAAGAGATCGCCAAAAAATTAAAACAAGACCTGCGCACCGAGAATATGCCGCTGATCGCATTGAGCGGCGATCCAAGCGTGGCGCGCATCAAATCCTGTTTGGACGCCGGCTTCAGCGAATATATTATGAAGTCCGGGCAAGCCATCTCCACTCTTAACGAAACCGTCAATCGCTTGCTGGGCATTACCACTGCGGCGGCAAAACAGGGCGGTTTGCTTATGGTGTTGATCAGCGCAAAAGGCGGAGTTGGCACGTCGTCTTTAACCGCGAATATCGCCATGAACATTTCGCAGATTCAGCCTGAGGCGCGCGTGGCGGTTTTGGATATGGTGCTGCCCATCGGTTCGATTGCCCCCATCGTTGGATACGACGGCGCGCAGAATCTGATCACCATTGCGGATATGCCCCCGCGCGAACTCACCCCCGAATTTTTCAGCGCCCAACTGGCGGAAATGAAAGATTGGCGATTTCACCTTCTGGCGGGGTCGCCCGATCC
>JAQTWR010000383.1 GCA_028689195.1 Anaerolineales bacterium
AGCGAGTAATCCATCCCGTACGTTTTGAAGAGCGCGACCGTGACGGCGATGACGCCATAATGATAAACGTATAGCCCGTAGGATATTTTCCCCAAATAACGCAGGGGCGCGCTTTCCAAAATCCATGTCAGGAAGTTTGTGCGCGCCACGCAGTAGATCAACACCGCGAAGAGATAATTCAAAAGCGAGTAGCCCCAAACTTCTTTATAAAATCCCGTCATGGGCAAATCGTAGCCAAGCGACGATGTGACGATTCCTTTCGAGATGAAATCCGTCAGCAAGCCGATTGCGATTGTGAAAATCGTCAGCGCCAGCAATTGCAATCGCGGACGCGGAATCTCAAACCGCGATATATACGCACCGAACGCAAACGCATCCAAATGCGAAAATGGAATCACGTTCACGGCTTGCTGCGGGTCGCTCGATAAATATGGAAATAATTGCGCGCGATAGACGAGCGTAATAACCAAACGAAAGACAAATCCCAGCCCGATGGAGGTCAAACATAATTGCTTGAATTTTTCGCGTGGCGCGAGAAAAATAAGCAGGGGCCAGATTAAATAAAATTGTTCCTCCACCGAAAGCGACCAGAGATGCGTAAAGAAACGACTCCGCGCAAAGAACGAACTCGCGTGAAAAAAATCGTATACATAAAAGAACGCCACCCAAATTTGATTAAAGAATTTTGAGCCGATTTCGGTTTTTAATCCCGCGAGGTTCAGCGAAGGAACGAGGAAAATCAACGCGGCAAGAATCGCCAGATAAAAATAATAGAGCGGGAAAATTCTTAAAAAACGCCGCCCGTAAAATTTGACGAAGAACTCGCGGCGCGGAAGTTTCTCTTTCATCCGCAGCAAAATATCGGTGATGAGAAATCCCGAAAGCACGAAGAACAATTGCACGCCCATCCAACCGAAGGGCAGGTTGCGCGTGTGAAAAAAGAATACGATCAAAAATGCGATGGCGCGTAAACCGTCCAGTCCTGCGATCATTTAAGTCTTTTGCTCCAATTCAAAACGAAGATGTATGCGACCATAAGTACGATGGGTTGAAAGACGCGCCATAATAAAAATTGAAACCATTTCCATTTGAACGTGTAAATGATGTTCGTAAGAATCCAACGCGCGAACAGCGTTTGCCCGAGTCCGCTTGCGGCGACGCGGCGCTTGTACTTGCCGAATGAAAAATCGTCGCGCTGAAACGCCTCGTCAATTTCCTGCGCGGCGATGAAGCCGTAACCGAGCGCGATGCTGATTCCTTCGCCGAAGAGAGAATCCGCGCCCGCAGAATCTCCGACCAATAAAACGCGCGGCGCGGAGAGCGGCGCGCTCGGATGATACCAGCGAATGGGATGTCCTTTGAGTTCGTAATCGTTTAAGTCAAATCCGCGCCGCGCCATTTCGCTTGCAAGCGTTTCTTTCAACGCGGGGCGTTTTGCGTTTGCCAATAAATTCGTATCGTAAATTCCCCAGCAACGCGCGGGCGCGCCTTTCACTTGCGTGGGGAAGTCCCATGTGTAGCCTGCGATATTTTCAGGCACGGGGAAGAAATCAAAATAGGCTTCGCGTTTGTGGTGGCGCAGACTTGAAGTCTGCGCTACGTTTGTTATGACTTCCAACGCCCGCGCGGTATAAACGGGCGCGTTTGGGAAAATACATCGGCGCGTGATGCCGTTCGAGCCGTCGGCGCCGACGACCATCTTTGCGCGAAAATTTCCACAGTCCGTTTCAACGGTTACGCCGTCTTTATCTGTGATGATATTTTTTACGGCGATTCCTTCGCGGATTTCGATTCCCGATTCCCGCGCTTTTTTTGCGAGCCACGCGTCGAACTCGTCGCGGCGGATGATTCTCAGCGCGCGATTATTCTTTACCGCGATGTTGAGTCCACCGCCCGCGAAATCGAAGTGCGCGCGAGCCGCGTCTATATGCGGAACTTCGTTCGCGTCCAAGCCGAGCCGTTCGAGAATAATTTCCGCGTCTATGACCAGTCCGCCCGCGCACAACTTGAAGCGCGGGTGGGTTTCCTTTTCGAGAATCAGAATGGCGGGCGCGAGTCGCGGGGCGTTCTTTGCCAGATGCAGCGCAGTGGAGAGTCCGCTTGGTCCGCCGCCGAGGATGAGGATTTCGTGAGACATTTTCCAATTTAACCATAGATGCGGAAATTGTATGGCGTATAATTTTATGGATGAAATTCGACCCGCAAAAACATCATCGCCGAAGCATCCGCCTGCAGGGATATGACTATTCACAGGCAGGCGCGTATTTCGTGACGATTGTTGCGTGGCAGCGCGAAATGTTGTTTGGCGAAATTGTGAACGGCATCATGGTATTGAATGATTTCGGAAAAATCGTCGCCGAAAAATGGTTATGGTTGGAATCCCAATACGAATACGTGGAATTGGGCGCATGGGTGATTATGCCGAACCACCGTCATGGAATTTTGATAATCCATGACGGTAGGGGCGGTTCGCGAACCGCCCCTACTACGCCAATCAGACCGAAACCATTGGGCGGGTTGATTGGCGCATTCAAAACCGTTTCGACCAAACATATCAATTTGTTGCGGGACACGGAAGGTCAGGTCGTCTGGCAGCGGAATTATTACGAACACATCATCCGTAACGAATCCGAAATGAACAGAATCACCCGTTACATCGAATCCAACCCGTCCATGTGGATGGATGATGACGAAAATCCAAACCGCAAATAATATCGGCGTATAATATCCCCATCGTGGACATGAACCCTGACCCCAAACGGCCTTTACGTGTATTCCTCTGCCACGCCCATGCGGACCGTGACCCCGTGCGGACTCTCTACGCCCGCCTGACCAAAGACGGCGTGGACGCGTGGCTGGACAAAGCGAACCTCCTCCCAGGGCAGGATTGGGAATTGGAAATTCGCAAAGCCGTGCGCGAAGCGGACGTCGTGGTAGTTTGTCTTTCAAAGCAGTTCAACCAAGCGGGGTTTCGACAAAAGGAAGTG
>JAQTWR010000044.1 GCA_028689195.1 Anaerolineales bacterium
ATCAGCATGTCACCCTGAGGGAGCGTTTTTCAGCGACCGAAGGGTCTCAAATGAGCCGTTCCGAGATGCTTCGGGGCAAAAAACGCCCCTCAGCATGACATAATCCCGTTATCCATTATTGACGTTAATTACCTAATGACCGCCTTCAGGAGCAACCATGACCAAACAGGAATTATCCAAAGCGTACGATTTCAAATCCACCGAGCAGCGCATTTACGCGATGTGGGAAACGGGCGGATATTTCAAGCCGCATAACGACCCGAACAAGCCGGACTTCGACCCGAACGTCAAGCCGTTCACGATTTCAATTCCGCCGCCAAACGTAACAGGCGAGCTGCACATCGGTCACGCGATGTTCGTTTCGATTGAAGATTTGATGATCCGCTATCATCGCATGAAGGGTTTTTCTACGCTGTGGGTGCCCGGCTCAGACCACGCGGGAATCGCCACTCAACTGATGGTGGAACGCGACCTGCTCAAAACCGAAGAGATCACCCGCGAAGAATTGGGACGCGAGAAGTTCATCGAACGCACATGGGAATGGAAGAAAAAATACGGCGGCATGATTACGAATCAAATCCGCAGGCTCGGCGCCTCGTGCGATTGGGATCGCGAACGCTTCACGCTCGATGAAGGTCTCAGCCGCGCAGTGCGCGAGGCTTTCGTGCGCCTGTACGAGAAAGGATTGATTTATCGCGGACCGCGTTTAATCAACTGGTCGCCGGGACTCAAGACTGCGGTGTCTGATCTTGAAGTGGAATACAGCGAAGAGAACGCGAATCTGTATTACTTCAAATATATGATCAAAGATGACGGTAAGGGCGGATCGCGATCCGCCCTTACGGAAGAGTTCATCCCCGTGGCAACGATTCGCCCTGAAACGATTTTGGGTGACACGGCTGTGGCTGTGCATCCTGAAGATGAACGCTATAAGAAGTTCATCGGCAGGACTGCGATTGTGCCGATTCTTGGGCGCGAGATTCCCGTCATCGCGGATGAGTATGTGAGCATGGAGTTTGGCACGGGCGCGTTGAAGATCACCCCCGGTCACGACGCGAACGATTACGCCATCGCGCATCGTCACAATTTGCCGATCATTTCCATGCTGGATCAATCCGCGAAGGTCAACGAGAACGGCGGAAAATATCAGGGACAGGATCGCTTCGAGGCGCGGAAAAATCTATGGGCTGAGATGAAAGCCGCGGGGCTTGTCATCAAAGAAGAGCCGTATCTCACCACCATCCCGCGTTCGCAGCGCGGCGGAGAAATCATCGAGCCGATGATCTCCGAGCAATGGTTCGTGAAAATCGAATCGCTTGGCAAGGCGGGTCTCGACGCGGTGAAAGATGGTCGTATCAAAATTGTGCCGGAACGTTTCGAGAAGGTGTATTTCAATTGGATGGAAAATCTCAAGGATTGGTGCATCAGCCGCCAACTGTGGTGGGGACATCGCATCCCCGTGTGGTACTGCCCTGAAAATCACATGACCGTGACGCGCGAAGACCCGACGCAGTGCGCGACTTGCGGCTCGCAAGAACTTACGCAAGACGATGATGTGTTGGACACATGGTTCTCGTCTGGCTTGTGGCCCTTCTCCACTTTGGGCTGGCCCGATGAAACGCCCGACTATAAATATTTCTATCCCACTTCATACATGGAAACCGGTTACGACATTTTGTTTTTCTGGGTGGCGCGTATGATTATGAGCGGTTTGGAATATACGGGCGAGATTCCCTTCCACACCATTTACCTGCATGGATTGGTGCGCGACGAGCATGGACATAAAATGTCCAAGACCAAAGGCAACGTAATTGATCCGCTGATCGTCATGGACGATTTCGGCGCCGACGCGCTGCGCTTCACTTTGCTTGTAGGTTCGACGCCCGGCAACGACACCAATGTCGGCTTGAAGAAAGTGGAAGCGAATCGCAATTTTGCAAATAAGATTTGGAATGTGGGTAAGTTTGTGATTAATGCGATTGATTCCCTCACCCCATCCCCTCTCCCTGAGGGAGAGGGGCAAAGGGGTGAGGGTTGGTCCCTCGCTGATTCTTGGATTTGGGCAAAACTCCAGCGCCTCATCCGCGACGTGGAGCGGCAGTTCCAAAACTTCCAATACGGGCAGGCTGGGCAGCAAATTTATGATTTCATTTGGAGCGACTTCGCGGATTGGTATGTGGAAGCGGCGAAGAGTCAAATGCAGAATGAAGAGCAAAGGTTGCAGACTGTAAAAACATTGACGCGCGTATTTGATATTTGCCTGCGCTTGCTGCATCCCTTTACGCCCTTCATCACCGAAGAAGTTTGGGGACATCTTCGTGGCGCGATTCTCGAATCCCCAATCTCCAATCTCGCTAAAGATTGGTCGCCTATGCTGATTACCGCGAAGTTCCCCGAGCCGCGCGAACCCGAAGGTTGGGAAGAATCCAAGATCGCAGATTTTGAATTAATTCAAGAGATCGTGCGTTCGATTCGCAACCTGCGCGCGGAGAAAAATATTAGCCCGAAGGAACGACTTGCTGTAATCTTTTCTGCAGGCGAGAAAACTGAGTTGCTGAAAGATCAGTTGCAAATGATGGCATCTCTTTCAAACTTAGATTTATCATTGCTCTCATTTCAAGAGTCCTCGCAAGAAAAGCCTGCTGACTATGAACCGCGTGTGGTTCGTACCGCAACAGGTTCTGTAGAAATTTACGTTAAGCCCCCCACCATACTAGACATGAGTGTTAACATATCTGCCGGTAAATTCCGACTGGAAGCAGAATTAAATATAGCAGTATCCCAGATAGAACGCTTGGAGAATTTGCTCGGCTCGGACTTCGCCAACAAAGCGCCCGCCGCGCTCGTCCAAAAGGAACGCGATAAATTGAACGGGTATAAAGAAACGGCTGAGAAGATCAAGTCGCAGTTGATGTAGATATAGGGGCGGATCGCGATCCGCCCCTAGAGTAAAAAACCATGTTAACCCTTGTCGTTCAATCTGGCGGACTGTCCGCCCGTATGGGCGAAGATAAAGCGCTAAAAAAATTTTTAGGCAAGCCGCTCGTTCAGCATGTGATCGAGCGGCTTGCCTCTATTGCGGATGAAATCGTCGTGACGACGAATCGCCCTGACGATTATGAATTTCTAAACCTGCGGCTCGCGCCCGACCTCAAACCGAATCGCGGCGCGTTGGGCGGATTGTATACCGCGATAGCCTCCGCGACCAATCCGCTTGTAGGGGTTGTCGCGTGCGATATGCCCTTCGCGAGCGGGAAACTATTCGAGGGCGCAGCCAGCATCATGGACGCAGAAAACGCGGACGTGGTCATCGCAAAAACCGACAGAGGATACGAACCGTTCCACGCTTTGTATCGCCGCGAGACCTGCCTTCCCGCAATCGAATCAGCAATCGAAGCGGACTTATGGAAGGTCATCGCGTGGTTTCCGCAAGTCCGAGTGCGGACGTTGAGCGCCGACGAAATTAAAACTTTCGACCCTTCGGGTTTATGTTTCAACAATCTCAATACGCCCGAAGAATTTGCAGAAGCCGAAAAAACGGCTGAACGGTTTTACCGCACGATCAAAACGGGGCAAGGCGCGTGAGCCACAACTTTTTGACTCGTGCTGCCAAGCAGCAACCCAGCCAGCGTGCCTAATCCGCGCGAACCCATCACGATAATGTCGCTTTGGCGCATGGTTGCAACGTCAATGATCGCTTCCGCCGAAGAGCCTTCAATCAATTCGGACTGGACTTGGCAAGGCAGGTTCTCAACCGTTTTGACAGCCGCCTCCAAAATAGATTTTGCCTCTTCCATGCGCGCGTTGATGGCGTACTGCATGTTTGGCTCGCCGAGATAAGGCGGGATGAAATCGTAAACCACCACAATACGGAACTCTTTGGCATTTACGGTACGCGCCAAATCGGCGGCAATGCGGGCGGCGTGCAGGGCATGATCCGAACCATCTACAGCCAACAAAATGTTTTGAAACATAGCGTCTCCTTTTGTGTGGGGTACAATTTCAGTATACAACCTCTATGTTTGCATTTCAATAAAAGGAGTTTTACCATGCCGCTTGATCTGGACGTCATCCGCCAGCAATTTCCGTCTTTGAATCGCCCCGCCGTTTTTTTCGACAATCCGGGCGGCACGCAGATTGCAAAACCATCGCTTGACCGCATCAACAAATATTTGCTCGAAAACAACGCCAACCACGAAGGCATGTTTGAAACCAGCCGCAAATCAGATGAGACTTTACACGAAGCGCACGCGGCGATGGCGGATTTTCTCAACGCCTCGCGCCCCGAAGAGATTGTCTTCGGGAATAATATGACTACGCTCTCGCTGCATTTTTCGCGGACGCTGGCGCGGAATTTGAACGCGGGCGATGAGATTGTCGTTACGCGGCTCGACCACGACGCGAATATTTCTCCGTGGCTGCTCGTCGCCGAAGACAAGGGCTGCAACGTCACATGGGTTGATATTGACGTGGAAGACGGCACGCTCAAAGTGGACGAGTTCGCCAAAGCGATGGAACGCAAGCCGAAGATCGCCGCGTTTGGCTACGCATCCAACGCGCTCGGCACGATCAACCCCGTCCGCAAATTGACGAAGATGGCGAAGGACGCGGGCGCAATCGTCTACATTGACGCGGTTCAATATGCGCCGCACGGCGCGATTGACGTGCAGGATTTGGACTGCGATTTTCTGGTTTGCTCGTCGTACAAATTTTTCGGTCCGCACGCGGGCGCGTTGTATGGAAAGTTTGACCTGCTCGACGAATTGAAACCGTACAAGGTTCGTCCCGCGTCCAACGAGTTGCCGTACAAATTTGAAACGGGAACGCAGAATCACGAAGGCATTGCGGGCGTGTTGGGCGCGCTGGAATACTTCGAATGGATTGGGAATCAATTCGGCGGGGAGCATGGAGAAGCGTGGCGCGAAGCGGGATTTAACGGGCGCAGATTAATCTTCAAGCAGGCAATGTCCGCGTTGAAGGCGTATGAAATCGAGTTGTCCCGCGCATTGATCGAGACGATTCAATCCGTAAACGGTACGCGCATTTATGGTCTCACCGATATGAAGCGACTCGACGAGCGCGTTTCAACCGTCTCGTTTACGTTGGAAGGCAAACATCCCAACGACGTGGCGAAACAACTCGGCGACGCGGGTTTCTACGTTTGGGACGGTCACTATTACGCGCTTGCCGTTGTGGAGCGTTTAGGGTTGCTCGATAGCGGCGGCATGGTGCGCGTCGGCGCGGCGCATTACAACACATTGGATGAAATCGCGCGTTTTGGCGAAGCGTTGAAGAAGATTGCGGAGACATAATTCAACTTGCGCCGCTAATAATGCGCTAGTAAAATTCTATGTAAATCTACATTGATTTATCTGCCCGAAAAAGTAAAATGGTCATCAGAGGCGAGGGCGCATCAGCGCCCTTACTTTATTTAATCATTATCGAGGAAAAACAATGACCGAAGAATGGCTTTCATTAAGCGACGCGGCAAAACTACTAGGCGTCCACCCCAGCACTGTAAGGCTGTGGTCAGATAAGGGAGCGCTGCCCACGCACAAAACGCAGGGCGGACACCGCCGCTACAAACGCGGCGAAATTTTGCTTTGGGCTGAATCGAATGAGAAGAGCCATGAAATTCCAACCGAGAATTTACTGCAAGAAATCATCAAGACAGTGCGCGTGCAAATCTCCGAGGGACGTTTGGAAGCCCAATCGTGGTATCAAAAACTGGATGCGGATGCGCGCGCGCAATACCGCATGAGCGGACGTTCGCTGTTTCACGGTTTGATGGCGTACGTCGCAAGCAACGGCGAAGACGCCGCCTCGGAAGCCTACGCGGTCGGTTACGAATATGCCTCGCGCGCGCGCCGATACAGCATGAACTATGTGGACGCGGTCAAAGCGTTTTTATTCTTCCGCGACGCGCTGGTCGAATCGCTCATCAAAGTATACGGAGACGCAAAAGCGCCCGCCGACCAAACCTCGCAAATGTACGCAAAAACGCACACCTTCACCGATGATATTTTAGTTAGTTTATTGGAAACCTATCAGACGTTGGAGAATGCAAATCGGTAAAAGGGCGGCGTTAACATCGCATTGCATTTTCCTTGACGCACTGAACATCTGTGCTATACTCTCGAAACATAAACTATTTTCACCCTTAAACTTATATTGGAGATTTACTCATGGCAAAAAAATCCTCACGCACTGCGGAACAACCCGCCCCCAACTCAAATATGGATAACGCCAAACGCGCCGTACTCGATAAAGCCGTTGGCGATATTTTGAAACGCTATGGCGACGGTTCCATCATGCGGCTCGGCGAAGCGCACGGCATGGTCACCGAAGTCATCCCCACCGGCTCGCTCTCGCTCGATATTGCGCTGGGCGTCGGCGGTATTCCGCGCGGGCGCGTCATCGAAATCTACGGACCCGAATCTTCAGGTAAAACCACGCTCTGCCAGCACATCGTCGCCGAAGCGCAAAGACTGGGCGGAACCGCCGCATTCATTGACATGGAACACGCGCTCGATCCCAGTTACGCCGCAAAGATCGGCGTGGATATTGACAACCTGCTCGTCTCCCAACCCGATACGGGCGAACAAGCCCTCGAAATCGCGGAAACCCTCGTGCGCTCTGGCGCGGTGGACGTCGTTGTAATCGACTCGGTTGCCGCGCTTGTGCCGCGCTCTGAAATCGAAGGCGACATGGGCGACGCGCAAATGGGTATGCAAGCCCGCCTGATGTCTCAGGCGTTACGCAAACTTTCCGGCGCAATCAATCAAACGAAAACCTCCGTCATCTTCACCAATCAACTCCGCCAGAAAATCGGCGTAATGTTCGGAAATCCAGAAACCACCACAGGCGGACAGGCGCTCAAATTTTATGCGTCCATTCGTCTCGACGTGCGCCGCATTCAGTCCATCAAAGTCGGCGAAGAAGTCATCGGCAACCGCACGCGCGTCAAAGTGGTCAAGAACAAAGTCGCGCCGCCGTTCCGCACCGCCGAGTTCGACATCATGTTCAACGAAGGCATCTCGAAATCGGGCGACGTTTTGGATCTGGCGACCAAGTTTGAAGTGTTGACAAAGCGCGGCGCGTTTTATTCCTATGGCGACGTCCGCATTGGACAGGGACGCGAAAACGCGAAGGAATACCTGCGCGGAAATCTCGACATGATGAACGAGGTCGAAGGCGTGATCCGCCAGAAAGCCCTCAGCGGCGAAATCGCGCTCCCGCTGGATATCGGCGGCGAAGCGATCGGCTCCGAAGCCGCAGTCGAAGAAGAATTGTAAGATTATTAACCAAACGCAAAATAAATACACCGTAAAGAAAGTAATCGAAACTTCTCAAATCCCCGTCAAGTTGTCACCCTGAGCGTTAGCGAAGGGTCTTTGAGACTATCGTAAAGATTCCTCGCTCCGCTCGGAATGACATTGGCAAGAGGAAAAAAACAAAAAGACTTAATTTACGCTGTACTAAAGTCGCGGAAAAAAATTCCGCGACTTTATGGTTTAATCAGGATATGTTCCGCGTCCAACTACGTTCAGGTTTTATCTCGCTTGCGATGATTTTCCTCGCCTCAGGATGCGCGCCCGTCGCCACGCCCACCGCGTTCCGTCCGCCCACGCAAATCCCGCCGACGAAACCGCTGCCCACCGTTACGTCCATCCCATTGATTTACACCATCGCGCCGACGTTGACCCTCGCCCCCACCGCCGCGGGACCCTGCTCAAACGACCTGCAATTCATCAACGACGCGACGATTGACGACAATACAATCGTCCTGCCAAACTCGTCCATAGACAAACAATGGCTCGTGCAAAATACGGGGACTTGCAACTGGGATGCGACCTACCGCCTAAAATGGATTGGCGGCGATCCGCTCGGCGCGGTGCAGGAACAAGCGCTTTTTCCCGCGCGCGCCGGAACTCAAGCCATACTGCATATTCTCTTCATCGCGCCGTCTTCTGCGGGGACGTATGAAAGTTCATGGCAGGCAATATCGCCCGACGGAAATTTATTCGGCGACCCAATTTATATCAAAGTGGCTGTAGTCCCTTAACTCACGCGCATAAAGCCAAACATGCGCCATAGGACGCGCATCATGCCGTGACCGAAATCGGGTTCAAGAAATTGATTGGGACACGAACCCGGAATAACCGTAATGCCATTCGCTTTGCACATTTCCACCGCCGATTGCGAAACGCTGGTCATGCCCTGCGCGAGACCGGGTTTCGTTCCCATCATGCAATGCATCCAAACGCGCTTAATGCCCAACTCGACGCATTGCTGAACGATTTGCTCGGTCACTTTGGGATTGGCGAGTATAAACACCGCGTCCGGTTTTTCGGGGATGGATTTCAAATCGGGATAGCAAACGTCCCCCTCGAATTGCCCAATGCGCGGATTGACCGCATATACCCGATAACCCGCCTCTTTGAATTTCTTGTAATTCAAATTGCAGCCCGTATCGCGTTTATCTGAAACGCCAACCACCGCGATTCTTTTTTGCGCTAAAAAATCTCGAACCAGATCGTCTATTTTTGCCATTGTAAATTCTCCTTGTTCTTGTCTACGAAATTATATACACACGGTTTCACAAACACAAAGGGCAAAGCCGCCTTCAAAAAAGACAGCCTCCGTTTTTCAACGAAGGCTGCGATTATCCAACTAAATGATTTGCGGCGTGCCGCTGGTTTTCTTGTTTGGCGGCGGGAAGATGGCTTCAAAGTCGGCGCGGTTGATCGATTCGACTTCGAGGAGTTTCTTCGCAACCAAGTCCAATTCTTTGCGGTATTTCGTCAAAATTTTCTTGGTTGTTTTGTACGCGCCGTCCACAAGTTTGCGGACTTCCGCGTCAATTTTCTGCGCTACGGCTTCGGAATAATCGCGCTGTTCGGAAATCTCGCGCCCGAGGAAAATCAACTCTTCTTTTTTGCCGTAGGTCATCAAACCAAGTTCGCTGGACATGCCCAAGCGGGTGACCATCAGGCGAGCCATTTCGGTGACGCGCTCCAAGTCATTGGATGCGCCGGAAGTAATATCGTCAAACATGAGTTCTTCGGCAACGCGCCCGCCAAGCAGACCAACCAGCGCGGCGTTCATCTTCTTGCGCGAAGTGAGGATGCGGTCGTCTTCGGGACGATACCACGTCAAGCCACCCGCCTGTCCGCGCCCGACGATGGTGATTTTTTGGACGGGGTCGGATTCGGCGACGGCGTTCATCGCGACTGCATGACCCGCCTCGTGGTAGGCAATGATGCGCTTCTCTTCTTCCGAAATGAGGCGCGACTTGCGCTCGGGTCCCATCACCACGCGCTCGATGGCTTCTTCCAATTCAGATTGTCCGATGGATTTTTTACTGCGCCGTGCGGCAAGAATCGCGCCTTCGTTGACAAGGTTTTCCAAATCGGCGCCGACAAAGCCGGGCGTACCGCGCGCAATTCCGCCAAGATCAACAGTGGGGTCCAGGGGTTTGCCTTTGACATGCACCTTGAGGATGGCTTCGCGTCCCTTCATATCGGGGCGATCCAGCGTCACGCGGCGGTCAAAGCGACCCGGGCGCAGCAGCGCGGGATCGAGAATATCGGGGCGGTTTGTCGCGGCGATGATGATGACATTCGTATCGGTATCAAAACCGTCCATTTCAACCAACATCTGGTTGAGGGTTTGCTCGCGCTCGTCGTGCGAACCGCCAAGCCCCGCGCCGCGCTGACGACCGACGGCGTCAATTTCGTCTACGAAAATGATACACGGCGAATGCCGCTTGGCTTGCTCGAAGAGATCGCGCACGCGGCTCGCGCCAACGCCCACAAACATCTCGACGAATTCAGAACCAGAGATTGAGAAGAACGGCACGCCCGCTTCGCCTGAAACGGCTTTGGCGAGCAATGTCTTGCCTGTTCCGGGAGGACCTACCAATAAAACGCCTTTTGGAATACGAGCGCCAAGTTGAATGAACTTCTGAGGCTCTTTAAGGAACTCGACAATTTCGGCGAGTTCCTGTTTTGATTCTTCCGCGCCTGCCACATCCGCAAAGGTCACGGTAGGATGTTCGCCGCTGAACATGCGCGCGCGGCTCTTCCCGAACGACATGGCGGCATTGTTGCTGCCCTGCGCCTGACGGAAGATAAACCACAATACGCCGCCCATGAACAGAATCGGCAACAGGTACAACGCGCTGCTCAACACGCCGCCCCACACAGAGGGCGCGCGAACTTCGATCACAATTTTATCGGGGGCAAGTTGCTCCGGTTTGACGCCAAGACTAATCAACTGATTGACCAGAGTCGCGTTCGATTCTTTACGGGATGCAACGCCTTCTTCTTCTGTGCCATTAGGGTACACAACAGTAATAGTATCGTCGCTTTCGACAATAATGCGCGCGACCTGACCCTCTTGCACTTTTTGCGCCACTTCGTTAATAGTCAGCGGCTGTTTTACCTCGGTGTTTTGACGCAAGCCCATATAAAGCATGGCGCCAATGGCAACGATCAGAAGGAAATACACAAAAAACGATTGACTACGGGAATTCACGGAATCCTCCAAATTTGACTAACTGGCTCGATTATACCAAGCCAACCCTTTAGACGACGCGTACAAGCGAAATATTATATGATTCTCTAATACGCGATTCATCCAACGGTCAGGCGGATTGCGCGGCGCGGAAAGGATTCCCAGCCTCAAAAGAATCCGCTACGGCGCGCGGCCAAATCCGACGCATTAAAAACAAAGACCCTGAAGGTTTGCCCTCAAGGTCTATTCGGACGCGCCTGTCTTCTCACTACGTAAACAGCGGCAAATGCCCCAGCGATAGGATGTGCATCCATTGGGCGCGTTCTCCTTCGGTGAGAATCGCCGCGTCAGCCACGACGCTCGCGCCCGCCTTTTCGATAATCATACGCATCCCCTGCAACGTAGAACCTGTGCTGATCACATCGTCCAACGTGACCACTTTCTTATTCTGAATCAGGCTCTTATCTTTCTCATCGAGGATTAAAACCTGCGGCTGCCCCGTCGTAATGGATAGCGTTTCCGCTTGAATGGCGTCGCCCATATAAGGCTTATATGTTTTACGCAAAACGACATACGGCTTCTTCGTCTCGACAGCCAGCGCATGAGCCAGCGGAATGGATTTCGCCTCTGCGGTGATGAGAATATCGTACTCCACGCCTTCGAGTTTCTTCGCGAGTTCGCGCGCGCAGGCTTGCACCAATTCGGTATCTCCAAGAATATTCAGGATCGCAATCCGCAAACCCGGTTTAATCTCAAACAAACGCAGGTCGCGTTTTACGCCCGCGATTTCGATAGCATAAACTTCATATTCCGACATGGACTTCCTCCATAAAATAAAATTTGCGTGCGTAGTTTATCACATCAGAGCGCGGAGAATGACTTTAAGTTTTCAATCTTTGCCGCGCCGCTTCAAACATCAACACGCTGCCCGCCGCGCCCGCGTTGAGCGATTCGATATTTCCGCTCATAGGAATCTTGATTTTTTGATTCGCCAATCTCCGCGCAGATTCGCTTGCGCCTTCGGCTTCGCTGCCTACAATCAAAACCAGCGGCGCGCGCAAATCCAAATCCCAACACGAAACCCCGTCCATATCTGCTAATAAAACTTTCAAACCTTCCAACTTGACAACGCGATTAATTTCTTCCCACGTCATGGAATGAATCGGCAAACGGAAATGCGCGCCCATTCCCGCGCGAAGAACTTTTGGCGCGAATGCGTCCGTCGTTTCAGGAGGGATCAACGCCGCCTGCGCGCCCGCCGCAGTTGCGCTGCGCAGCAAAGCGCCAAGATTCCCCGGGTCGCGGATTTGATCGGGGATGAGGATGAAATTTGGAGAGTCGGGAATCGCGAGGCGCGAGTCGTTTAAGACAGCGATGATTCCCTGCGGAGTTTCGGTATCGCTCGACGACTTCATCAAACTCGCGGATATTTCTTCCGCCTCAACCCCGCGCGACCTTAGACTTTCGACCTGCAACTTTCCCCTTTCGCTCAATGTCTCCGCATAAAAAACAAATCGAAACGACCAATTTGCCAGAAGCGCATCTTCAATCAAACGCACGCCTTCCGCTAAAAACGCGCCTGCATCGCGGCGTTCTTTTGCGCGTCCCT
>JAQTWR010000384.1 GCA_028689195.1 Anaerolineales bacterium
TAAATCTTTTGCCGCGCCTTTCGCAACCTGCGATATTTCGTCCGTCAATAGGCGCGTGGAGTTTGCGGTTGCGTATTCGTAGTACCAATAATAGGTAAGCATATATACGGGCGTGAAGATCGCCACGAAGAGGAACCAGATTTTATAGCGCAGGCTGACAAAGCGTTCTTTTTTCATAGGGGAATGTCTCAGGCATTATACGTCAAAAAGATGACGCGCCATAAAAAAGCGACAGCCGCTTTGTAAGGGACTGTCGCTTTTGCGTTACCGATTTTTCATCGCCCGCCAAATTTTTTCCGGCGTAATCGGGTTATCGTCCACGTTCGCGCCGATTGCGTCGAGGATGGCGTTGCCAACCGCAGGTGCCACGCCGTCCATCGGAATTTCCGCGACGGCTTTCACGCCGAATGGATGACTCGGCTCAAATGTATCCACAAAGATGGTTTCCATTTCGGGAATTTCATCCGCGCGGAAAATGTGATAACGATCAAAGTCGCGTTCGAGCGCCGCGCCTTTATCGTCGTAGCGCATTTCTTCGCAGACCGCGTAACCCAGCGCTTGAATCATGCCGCCTTCGATTTGTCCCGACGCGGTCATGGGGTTGATGATCTGTCCCGAATCGACCGCCATCACAAGCCGATCCACCGTCACCGCGCCCGTTTCTGTATCCACGGTCACTTCGGCGAATTGCGCCGCAAACGGCGGAGGCGACACAGGCGAGACGTAACTCGCTACGCCCATAATCTGCTCCTGATTATTTCTGTGCAAACTATCGAGCGCAATTTCGCTGAACGGAATGGTTCGACCATCGGGCGCAATCGCCATGCGATTCGCCAGTCGAATATCTTCAGGTTTAAGGTCTTCGTTTTGACCTTTGACTTTTGACTCTTCGACATTACTTTTGAACATCTGAACCGCGCGGATTTTTATTCTCTCCGCCACAATCTTCGCCGCGTTCGTTACCGCCGTCCCTGAAACATACGTCGTAGACGAAGCATACGCGCCCACGTCAAACGGCGTGAAGTCGGTATCCGATGAATAGCAAATTACGTCTTCAATCGGCGCGCCCAACACTTCCGCAGCCATCTGCGCGAGAACGGTATCGGAGCCTGTGCCCAAATCTGTTGCGCCGACGAGTAAATTAAACGAACCGTCGTCGTTCATTTTGATAGAGGCGCCGCCCATATCCAAATATGGAATCGCTGTGCCTTGCATCACCATCGCAACGCCGATTCCTTTTCTTTTGGTTGAAGGTCGAAGGTCAAAGGTCGCATCCGACTTTTGACTTTTGACTTTTGACCCAGCGCGCCATTCCTCATTCCCGTACTTCTCATCCCAGCCAATCGCGGCTTTGCCTTGCTTCACGCATTGCTCAAGCCCCACGGTTTGAATCACTTCGGGGCGCGGCTCGCGTCCTTCATTCCACGCGGTTGAAAACGGATGGTATTCTCCTGCGCGGATTGCGTTCTTCAAGCGGAATTCAATCGGATCAAACCCCATGGCGCGCGCGATTTTTTCGATATGACGATCCAGCGGGAAATATCCTTGCGGCACGCCATATCCGCGATAAGCGCCGGCGGGCGGCGTGTTGGTATAAACCACGTCGGCATAAAAACGAATATTTGGCGCGATGCGATAGTCTCCGTCGCCGACATATAACGCCATCGCCTTGTGTCCCGTATTGCCGGTGACGGTGAGCGCGTGGCAGCCGTACGCGCCCGTATCAGACAGCGCGTACATCGAGTTGGCGGTGATCGTGCCGTCTTTCTTTACGCCCGTCGTCATTTTGATTCGCATGGGGTGGCGCGAGCGCGACGCGATAAATTCTTCTTCGCGCGTATATTCGTACATCACGGGTCGCTTCGTTGCGATGGTCAAATGCGCGGCGACGTCTTCGATCAAAACTTCCTGTTTGCCGCCGAAGCCTCCGCCGATGCGCGGCTTGATCACGCGAATCCGTTTGACGGGCAATCCCAACACGGGCGCCATCATTCTGCGAACATGGAAGGGTACTTGCGTAGATGTGCGGATGACCAATCGGTCATCTTCGTCCCAATAAGTAATGACCACATGCGGTTCGATGTGCGCCTGCTGAACTTTCGGCACTTCGTAAAATGCTTCAAAGAGCACATCGGCTTCGCGGAATCCTTTTTCTACATCGCCAATGTCAATGCGAATATGCGCGGCGAGATTCTTTTCAGGATTTGAATCTGCGAAGTTGACGAATTCCGCTTCGTCGTGAATCTTTATCGCGCTTTCCATTGATTCGCTCGAATTCAAAATTGCGGGCAGAATCTCGTACTCGACTTCGATCAACTTCAAAGCCTCTTCCGCGATTTCAGGAGTTTCCGCCGCCACGAACGCGACTCTATCTCCCACGAAGCGGACTTTGTTATCCAATGAAAACGCGTCCAGCGGACCGGGGATCGGATCGGATTGCCCCGCGGTGGAATAGATCACGCGCGGTAAATCTTCCCACGTTAACACCGCCGCGACGCCTTTCAACGCTTTGGCTTTGTCGGTATAAATATTTTTGATTCTTGCGTGCGCGTGCGGCGAGTGTAAAACTTTCGCGTGCAGCAATCCGCGCTTTTCAAAATCGGCGACGAACGCGGGTTTGCCCTGCGCGAGTTTGATCGCATCCACCTTGATTTCAGATTTGCCGACGGTTTGGTAGTTGTGAGAATCGGCAGCAACTGATAACTGCTCGCTGCTCGCTGGTAACTGCTCACTACCACCTGCCAACTGCTTCGCCGCCTTCATCACCGCCTGAACGGGTTTCAAATATCCTGTGCAGCGACACAACACGCCAGAGAGCGCTTCGCGGACTTCGCCTTCGGTGGGATTCGGATTCTTGTCGAGCAGCGACTTCGCCGCGAGAATTTGCGCGGGCGTGCAGTATCCGCATTGGATTGCGCCCGTTTCGATAAACGCTTTTTGCAGCGGATGCAATCCGTCGGTTTTGTTCCATCCCTGTTCGG
>JAQTWR010000045.1 GCA_028689195.1 Anaerolineales bacterium
AGTAAGCGGGAGCGGATGGGAGTCGAACCCACCGCGGCTCGCAACGCGACCCGCCACAGGTGTTGAAGACCAGGAAGCCCACCGGGACCTAACCGCTCCCATCAGCAAGGATAACCGAGAGAAGATGGATTCGCAAGTTGAATGGCGCGCGACGCCCTGCGCCTAAAGTTGATAACCGCCAAAGTAAGGCGGCGCGGGGATGTAATCTGGGGCGAAGATAAACATCAAAGCGAATGAGATGACCGCGCATATTACGCAGATAAAAACAAATCCGCCGACGGCGACGCCGACCCATGCCATTGGGCTGCCCGATTCGTTGCGCCTGCGAATTTGATTTAAGGAGATTATGCCGAAAATCAACGCGAGGATTCCCAAAAAGAAACTTGCTGGAAAACAAATAAATCCCGTGAATGGAATTGGAAATGATCCCATGCAAAAAGCGACGATGGTCAATATCCCAAGAACGAGGCTCAAGATAGAATGCGAGTTTGTAATGTTTTCGTTTGCGTCCATATTGAGCGTAGATTTTACTCGAATAGATTGTATGAGACGAGCCGCGCTTTGCCCGTTAAACATAAAAACGCCCTAAAAAGGACGTTTTTATGTTTTGTTTGTCGGGGCGACAGGATTCGAACCTGCGACCTCTTGCACCCCATGCAAGCGCGCTACCGGGCTGCGCCACGCCCCGTTTGAGCGAGGCGGATTATAGCCGCGTTTTGCTATTCTGGCAAATCGAATTTGACTTTGGGAGTATCAAATATCATGGGCTTTTCTCGCCACCAAGTTGCAAAGACACAAAGCCTCAAAGGTTTCTTAGCGGCTTCGCGTCTTAGAGTCTTTGTGTTTAGCCACAAAGTTGGACGCTCCCTTAATTTTCACCAATGAGATCGCATAGTCCACAGAGATTCCCAATCTTTTTCTCCGTGATATCAGTGGGCTACGCGGTTAAATCTTTTTATTTTTTCATGCAGTATAATCAATTTAGCCGCCCCTACGGAGTACCCCATGAAAAAAATTCTTCTGCCCATTCTTGCATTTATTCTTTTCGCATGTTCGCCGAATGCTCCCGCGCTGCAAGTGACAGTCATCCCCAAGATGACCGTCACTTTGCCTGTGACTCAAACATCCACGCCGACCTCGACAGCGGTTATTTGGCAAGATGCGGACGGGAAATGGTACCGAGGCAGCATGGTTGGAGAGAAGGGGGCTGTACTAAATGAAAATAATACTTGGAGTGTAATAGTTGCCCCCGGACTTTATCAAAACGGTTCAGAATTTACTCTTCAACTGGCAGACGGAACAGAAGTCGTACTCGGCGACAAGGATGTGGTTTTTGATGAAGATGGGAAGTGGCAGAGCGTAAATGGATACACACAAGATGAAGATGGCAAGTGGGCGCCTGTGGCGGACATTGCAAAAACTGAGACGGGAATAGAAGCCACAAAATTATTTGACCAGATTGGGATTGACCCTAAGACATATAACCTAAAGATGAATGGAGAGGTGATCGTCGCGGTTGATAAAGAAACGGGCAAAGAAGTATTTAGGGACGGAAAATTTGATCTTCGCTACGCGGTGGAAAATGCCAAAGACCTCATGCCGACGAAATACAAACCGAAAGATGAGAACTATATTGGAGTGCCAAATATACCTCCAGATATAATGAATCTTGAATATTTTATACCGCTTTTTAAGCGAGCGAGAGAAGAGTTTAAAAAATCAACAGGATCAGACATATATATTAAAAATAAAACGAGAGGCAGCTACTTCATGCTTAATCCTGATATCTTAGCTTACGGTATTAAGTGTGATATGAATATAGATGATCCTAATGCTCCTGTATATTTAATATATGAAAAAAAAGATAGTGAAATTGTTTTTGTTCCCTTGAAACCTGTTTCGTCATTAGAAGTCTTATATTTTTGGGTGAATGCTAAGAAGTGAGAATAAAAGCGCGATTGTGTATTAAGTGTCGATTTGCTTTAATGATAGGTATGTTGAAGTGGGTACGGATAATATTGCTTGTGGTTGCTTTACTTTTCATATCTGTGGGGGTTTGTCTTTATCAATTTGCTGGATTGAGACAGTATTTTAAATCACTGAGAATTATTTATTTTTCACCTACGAGTGAGATAAGAGTGTCTACGTGGAAAGAATTTATCGGACCAGATACTGAGTGGGTATATGGAGGAATACTGGCTGGGAGTTGGTTTAACAGAATCTGGGTGTGGGGTGGTAAAGGACTCCAATCTTTTACAGTGGATGAAAACTCGGTGTATTCCTGGTATGACGGATGTAATGAGGCGGTACTCTCGCAACTCAATCAAGGTGCGTCGGGTAAGGTGATTGGTCGGGAGATAATTACCGATATGAATATTTGGCGGGAGAGGGCAAAAGTGGGAGACTATGTGCGAGTAAATCTGACTAAGCCAGATACAGGCGGGGCAATAGGGAATCTGCGTGAGATATATGACTATAACTTTTGGTTGTTTATGCCAAGTGGGATGGAGGCGAGATGCGCAAAATAGTGATGGTAGTGATATTGATGTTGGTAGGATTTTTGGCGAAAAATGTGGAGACGGTGTATGCCTGCAATAATTGGTGCGATGGTTCCCAATGTATCGAGCGTGACATAGTAAGTAACGCCTGTACACAGTGGGTTACACTGTGTTGTGATACAGGTGGAGGATCGCTAAGGTGTCATGCTGGGTATTATGCGTGTAATAACCCAGTAACGGGGGCGAATTCATGTTGTTTAGTTGGGACAGTGCCTCCTCCTAATCCCTGGACGTGTTTTGCCGCGGGGACGAAGGTAAAGATGGAGGGGAATGAGAGTAAAAATATCGAGGAGGTGGTAGTGGGGGACAGGGTCGTGAGTCAGGACGAGCAGGGGAATAGGTCGGTCTCTACAGTCACAAAACTAGATCAGCCAATACGAGAGCATATGTGTAGAGTGTCATTTGCAAATAGCCAAGAATTGAAGATGACCACCGAACATCCTGTTATGACAAAAGAGGGCTGGAAATCTATCACGCCAAGCGCGACCGCAGAGGAAAACCCAGAACTGATTGTCGCGTCGCTGCAAAAAGGCGACGAGGTACTGCGGGACGACGGGGGATATGGCAGGGTAGCGGATATCTCATGCTGGTCGGCAAAGACGCCCGCCTACAATCTGATCCTTGGCGAAGGCGCGCATACCTAAATTAACGTGAATAATGGATAAGCCAAAAACATCAGCATGTCACCCTGAGGGAGCGTTTTTCAGTGACCGAAGGGTCTCAAATGAGCCGTTCCGAGATGCTTCGGGGCAAAAAACGCCCCTCAGCATGACATAATCCCGTTATCCATTATTGACGTTAAATTAATGTGCCGCCGTCGGCGTGGCTGGCAATACCTCGGGAAGCGATTTCAAAATCGGCGCGGATGGGCGCGTCAAGTCGAAGCCGTTCTCGCCTGCAAAGGTAAAGTACGTCACCTGTCCCGGAAAAATCTCCACCCATGTTTGATAGTGTTTCTTTTCGTAAGTAATCGTCACTTTATAGAAACCGGCGGGCAGATCGCTTAAGACAAGGTTTTCATCGTAATACGGGTCGCGGTTGATTGCGCCGCCCCCGCCGTATGTTTTCACAAGATAGATTTTATCCGTTTCCACAGACTCTAAGCGCGCTTCTATTTGTTGCAACGTCTTTCCTTTTTTATCGGTCACCAGTCCCGTCAAAACGCCCCAGCCCTGCGGCGGCGCAATCCACAATTCGGGATTGTAAGTATAGAAGAAAGAATTGCTTTTCAGGCGCACTTCAAAATGGACATGCGGTCCCGTCGTTTCGCCGGTTGCGCCCACCAGCCCGATCACGTCGCCCGTCTCTACATGCTGGTCTAACCGCGCGATGATCTTGCTCATGTGCGCGTAAATGGTGTAGAGTTTTTGGTCTTTATAACCAAAGTCATGCCGAATGGCGACGGCTAACCCATACGGGTCTTCGTCATTGGTTTCCACTCCTGAAAACAAACCCCAACTTGCCCACACTACAGTCCCCGCGCCCGCCGCCATAATTGGAGCGCCTTCGGGCGTGGGAATATCTATGCCTGTATGTACGATATTTGGCGCAAAGAAAATCCCGCCGTAACGGTAATCGGGAATGGGCCAGTTGACTTGGTCAGCCGCGATGGGACGCGCAAAATAGAAATGGTCGTAAGGAGACATTGCCCACGGAATTGGATAGAGCGGAGGACGCCACCCTGAAATTGGTTCTGCCCCGGGTGTTGGCAAACTGAACTGAAAGGGTACAGGAGACGGAGTCTGCGCCGCGTCAAACCTGACCTCAGGCTGACTCTGCTCCCGAAGAGTTACCGGCGTTGGAGTTGGTTCTTGCCCCCCCGCGCACGCGGAGAGAATCAACGCCAGCAAAATAACGGTGCGCGAATTTTTGAATTGCATAAATCTATGGGATGAACGTCGGCGGCGTGGGCGTGAGCGTCGGCGTGAAGGTCAATGTTGGCGTGAAGGTTGGCGTTGGCGATAAAGTCGGCGTGGGGGAGATCGTCGGCGTTTGGGTCGGGCGCGGCGTGCGCGTGAGCGTATTGGTGGGCGTAAAAGTTGGGGTGCGTGTGGGCGTATTGGTGGGCGGCAGAACGCGCGTCGGGGTGATCAGCGCTTCTATCGGGTAGAGTTCGCGCATCGCGGAGTACCAATCCAATCCATTGGTTAATACAAATTCTGTAAAGCGCGCGCCCGCGTAATAGTTGCGCCAGTTGGGCAGCGAGGGCAGGCGTTCCCAGCCGTAGGCGGCGGCGAGCGCGGTGAGGTCTACCCAGTACCCCGCAGGCACAGAAGCATACTCGCCGCCTTGTTCGTATTTGCGCGGGTCGAGTTCGTAGCGCGCGCTCAAATTCCAAGGGGCGTTGTGAATCGGTTCGCCGAGAGTTCCATCCTGTTCATTGCAGCGGATGTAGACGCGCCAATAGGTTTCCGCGCCGACGTCTTCGCGCAGCGTTACCAGCCAGCCCGCATCTGCCATGAGCGTGTTGATGGCAAAGGCGCGTCCTGTGTACAGCCAATCTTCCTCATGCCCCGGGTCGAGACTGGTGGTGAGCGGGACGAAAGCGTTTTCGAGGCTGGCAAGCGCGTCCCAGCCCGTTTCATAAATGACGCGCTGGCGCAAGGCGTTGAAGGATTCGTCTGCGAGGTCGTGCAGTTGCGGATACGGCGCCTGCACGTCGGTAATATCTACAACATACCAGCGTTGATTTGGCACATCGGGCGCGGGCGTGACGATGGGCGACCATAACGCGGGCGGCAAATAGACGGCGGCTTGCGCGAATGAGTTGGGGAACGGATTCGGCAGGTTGGCAAGCCCCCAGGTCAATCCGCGCACGGCGCCGTTCAGCGGGGCAGGCGGGACGATTAGGCTGCCTTTAACATCGTAGTAGGCGATGAATTGTTTGTTCGCGCTGTTTGTGATTGCGACAATTTGATCGGCGGTCGAGTTCCATGCGCCCCATACGCCGTCGCTGATCCAGCGCGCGCTGCGATTTGGGTCTTTCGCGTCCCAGACGTAAAGTCCGCTAAAGCCGACGGTTTGAGAAGTGGAAGCCCATAATAATTGAGAACCGTCCCCATTCCAAACGGGGTGATGTTCGGAGGCGTAAGACGTCGCGCTTAAATTTTGATAGCGGTCAGCGCCTGTCAGGTCGAGGTTGGCGAGCCACACGTCGCTGTCTCCGCCGCGCGTGGAGATGAACGCCACATGCCTGCCGTCTGGCGCCCAAACGGGAGAATGATCGGAGGCGGGGTTTTGCGTAATTGGGATGACGGGCTGCGCGCGATCGTTGACCGATACGACGGAGACTTCGAGGTTGTCGTTTGCGTAGGTTTCAAACACAAGCCACTGACTATCGGGCGACCATGACGGCGCGGAATCATATTCGGGCGTATCGGTGATTTGCGTCACGGCTCCCGTTTGCAGGCTCATCGCGTATAAATCCCAAAATCCGTTTCGATTGGATGCAAAGGCGATCTGCGTATGGTCGGGGCTGAGCGCGGGGGCAATGTCGCTCCAGTTGCCGGTGGTGATGCGCGTCAGCGGCAGGTCTTTGGGATCGTAGGCGAAGATGTGGGCGTATCCGTTTTCTTCAATGGATATGAACGCGAGATTGCCGCCCCTGTTGTATTGAATAATGGGGGCGGCGTTTGTGGACGTAAGCGCGAGTGTCGGAAGGGGGGAGGGAGTTATCGTTTCGGCAGTTTGCGCGCAACCGACGAGGAGCAGGCTGATCGCGATTGTTGCGTAGATGATCTTTGAAAGCATAGAGAATATTGTTAATCGAGATTCGTTTCGCGGTTGTCTTCAGTCGCGTTCGCGTCGAAAGAAATCGAAAGCGGCTCGGCGGATGGACCATCGGGATAGTACAAGCGCGCGTGAAGCGTGTACGGGTTCTCGATCTCGCCGCGAATGTGCAGGGTGAATTCAAGCCGCCAGCTCATCGGCTCGACGATGTTTGCGGACGCGGCTTCGTCTCCGTTTGCGTTATTCAAATTGATTTCGATAAACGGGCGTTTTTGAAACGGCGTGACTTCGATGTTGACGCGCAGGCGGCGTCCATCGGGATAGGGTTGCGCGGAAAGCGAAGCGATCTTGGTCTCTTCGGGCGTTGCGCGGACGAGGTTGTCTTCGGGGAAGAAAAATTCCATGCGGTTATTATAACCATAAAAAAACGCGCGCGGATTTGGACAATGGTACTGTAAGCGTTATTCCCGCCTATTAATAAAAAAATGCTCCAGTCAGGGTGAGGGGGGCACCCTGACTGGAGCAACGGTATTTTACACCAATCTGTATTTTTGGCAAGGGTTTTGAACGACCAATTTTCGAGTTAAATGCGGACCCTGACAGGCAAAATTCCGCCGCCAAAAATTATAGATTCAAACGCTCCAGCGCCTCTTTGAAATCGTCGGGATAGGGCGCGGTAAATTTAACCCGCTCGCCTGACGCGGGATGATTGAAGGATAAAGAATATGCGTGCAAAGCGGGACGCGAAATAACGTCCGTTTCGGGCGCGCTGTATAACACATCGCCTAAAAGCGGATATCCCAGCGCGTATGCGTGAACGCGGATTTGATGCGTGCGTCCCGTCATCGGAGAGGCTTCAACCAGCGCGAATTCGTCGCGCCAATTCAGGACTCTAAATCGCGTTTCGGCGCGGACTCCGTTTTTGTTATCCACCATTGTTCGATGCTTATGTCCCACATTCACGCGCAGCGGAAATTTTGTGGCGCGCTCCTTCCAGCCGGGGACGCCAACCGTAATGGCGCGATAGACCTTTTCCGCTTCATGTTTTTCAAATTGAATATTGAGCGAGCGGTGCGCGTCTGCGGTTAACGCAAAAACGATTACGCCGCTGGTAAATTTATCGAGGCGGTGAACAACCCAAACCGTGCCGAGTTTTTCTTCCAGTAATTTGACAAGATACGGCGCGTCCTTATCCCATCCTTCGGGGAGGACGGACAAGCCCGCGGGTTTATTCACGACCAAAATTTCAGAGTCTTTGTAAATGATAGGTAGTTCATCCATGCCGTTATTGTACCCCGTCGTCGTAATAAGCGAGGCGACAGTCACTTCTTTTTATAAAATAGAGCTGATACCCTACCTGCACAAGTGACTGTCGCCTTAATTCCGACAAAATTTATTGTTGTATCCCGTCGCCTCAAACCTCTTGACATTAACGTAACGTAAGGGTTTATATTAACGTCATGTTCACCGTAAAACAACTCTCCAGCATCGCGGGAGTCACGCCGCGCACTTTACATCACTACGACGAGATTGGTCTCCTCAAGCCGTCGCGGATTGGCGATAACGGTTATCGCTATTACGCGGAGGAAGCCCTGCTGCGTTTGCAGCAAATTCTCTTTTACCGCGAGCTGGATATGCCGCTGGATGAAATCCGCAAAATCATGGGACGCCGCGATTTTGACGCGCTTGAAGCGTTGGGAAATCATCGCGAGGCGCTGATCCAAAAAATGGAGCGGACGAAGCGGTTAATCGTCACGGTGGATAATACGATCAATCATCTGAAAGGAAAAAATAAAATGAGCGACAAAGGTTTATTCGAGGGCTTTAGCGAAGAAGAACAGGAAAAACTCGCGCAGGAAGCCGAGCAGAAATACGATCCTGAAACGGTGCGCGAATCAAACCACAAGTGGAAATCCTACTCAAAAGAAAAAAAGGACGCGATTCTCGCGGAGGGAAAATCCATTTACGTTGATTTGGCTGCGGTCATGTCCAAAGGCGCGGCGAGCAAAGAAGCGCAGAAGATCGTCGCGCGCTGGCATCGTCACATGCAAAATTTTTGGAGTCCGAACGACGAACAATTGCTCGGGCTTGCGGACTTGTACAACGACGATCCTCGTTTCCGCGAGAATTATGAAAAGGTTGCGCCCAACCTGAGCGAGTTCATGCGCGAGGCGGTGAAGGTCTATGTTGAAAATCGCAGGTCAGAGGTTTAAGGTCGAAAGAGTCGGAGACGAAAGTTCTCGGCTCTTTTTTTGCGGGGAACATTTATGGAATTTCGGCGTTATATAGTCAAGACACTTTAAGGAGATAAAAATGAAAAAAATATTCTTGCTCGCAATCGCTTTGTTTTTACTCGCAGCCTGTTCGGCGGCGCCCGGCGCAAACGTCGCAGGCGAATGGAAACTTGTATCTTATGGGGATACGCCCGCGCTTCCCAATGTGGATACGTCCATTAAGTTCGGGACGGACGGTCAGGTCAGCGGGAATGTGGGGTGCAATTCGTTTGGCGGAAGTTATGAAATGAAAGGCGACAAAATCACCTTCGGCGCGATGATGTCTACCTTGATGTTTTGCGAAGAAACTTCCAATCAAGAACAAAGCGTGTTGTCTGCCTTTGCCGATGGCGTAAGTTTGCAAATTAAACTGGACGGCGACACGTTGACGATTACATCCCCTGACGGCGCGTCCGTAGTCCTTGCGCGGAAATAAAACAAATACGCCAA
The DNA here is from genome assembly GCA_028689195.1 of Anaerolineales bacterium. Lineage (GTDB taxonomy): Bacteria > Chloroflexota > Anaerolineae > Anaerolineales > Villigracilaceae > Villigracilis. The sequence goes on from JAQTWR010000045.1 coordinate 9,011, forward strand.
GAGATTTGCGTCTTGGCGTATTCGCACAAATCTTTTCCCAATCAAATATTTTACGTCACCGTTAATCTTTGCTTTGGATATTTCTCGTAGCGTTTCTCTTCCATCACGCGGCGGATGCGGTCGAAGCCTTCCCAGACTTCTCTAAAGGATAGGTACAGCGGCGCAAAGCCAAGACGCAGGTTATCGGGTTCGCGGAAATCGGGGATGACGTTCATCTCTTCGATCAGCGCGCGGTTGATGCGATAGCCTTCGGGGTGGCGGATGCTGATATGCGATCCGCGCCGTGCGGAGTCGCGCGGGGAGCCGAGGGAGAAACCGAAGGGGGCAAGCAAATTCTCGGTCAGGAAAGCCGCGTAATCGGTCATCAGAATAGACTTCGCGCGGAGCGAATCCATGCCCGCATCCAGAAGCGGCTCAAGCGCGGCTTCCATCGTCAACGATCCGATGATGGGCTGCGAGCCGATCAAAAAGCGCGTCGCGCCGGGCGCGGGGGAATAATCAAGACCGAAGGCGAAGGGCTGGTCTTGTCCCCACCAACCCCAAATCGGCGAGGATAATTTTTCCTGCATGGATTTTTTCACATAAAGAAAAGCGGGCGCGCCGGGTCCGCCGTTGAGATATTTGTATGTGCAGCCGATGGCGAGATCGGCGTTGCAATCGTCGAGCGCGATGGGAACCGCGCCGACGGAATGGCTCAAGTCCCAAATCACGAGCGCGCCTTTGCGATGCGCCATCTCGGTAATTTGCTTCATGTCGTAGAGATAACCGCTTTTGAAAAGCACATGCGAAAGCGTGACCAGCGCGGTGTCTTCATTGATCGCTTTTTCAAGCGCGGCGAGATCGGGCGTGACGCCTTCATCGTTGGAGTCGATGCGGATGATTTCGTGGCGGTTTCCCAACAATTGCACGCAGCCTTGAAGGATATATAAATCAGACGGGAAATTCATTGTATCTGTGATGATGCGCTTTTTTTCGGGATGGAGCGCCAGCGCAGCCATCACAAGTTTGAACAAATTGATGGATGTGGTATCGCTCACGATGACTTGACCTGTCGCCGCGCCGACCAATTTGGCGATTTTCTCTCCCACGCGCGCGGGAGACTCCCACCAGCCTTTGTTCCAACTGCGGATCAAATCTCTGCCCCATTCTTCTTCCACAATTTGTTTTGCGCGCGCGATGGCGGCTTTAGGCAAACGTCCAAGCGAGTTGCCGTCGAGATAGATCAAGTCGGGGTCGGTGACGACAAACGCCTCGCGGAACGAAGCGAGTTTGTCTTGCGCGTCAAGTTCAAGCGCAAATTCTGGGGTTGGTTGAAAGTCTTTGCTCATTCGGCGTTTTTCCTTTTAATTTAATGTTGTGTTTGCTGCTGATTACTTATTGCTCTTGATTTTACTCATCGTGTATTCCGCCAGCGCGGTGATGGTCAGCGACGGATTGACTCCCGGATTCGCGGGCATGATCGAACCGTCAATGATGTACAAGCCTTCGTAGTTGTGGACTTCAAAATTCTCGTTCACCGCGCCGTCATCCGCGCTTTTTCCAATTGGCGCGCCGCCTAAAATGTGAGCGGTGGTGGGCAGCCCCAAAAGATTTTCGCCCACCGAGCCGAGCGCCACGCCGTTGATGCGCTTCGCGAAATCGCGCGTCAATTCATGCGACCCTTGTACCTGCGCGTTGATCTTATATCCGGGTTCTTCATCCGCCACCATTCCAACGCGGAATAACGTAAACAAACTGCGCCCCGTGCGGAAGCGCATCCGGTTATCCGCGTGCTGCATAACCAGCAAAATCGTCACGTTATGCGCCCATCCCGGAAGGATCAACGCCTTCAAAAAATCCAGCGGATGAGTCAGCGTCCACCACAGGAATTTCATAATTCGCATCGGCACGCTCACGTCGGTGTCAATCAGCGGCGCGGCGAGGAATCTCATCAGCGACGATCCGTCCGGATAGCGGACGGGTTCGATGCGCGTGATTTCATCGTGATTATAGATAGACGAGATGGACACGCCTTCGGAATAATTAATATCCGATTTACGCGCCACGCTTCCCAGCAGCCCTTCGGAGTTGGTGCGTACCATCGTCCCCAACTTGGGAGATAACTTTGGCAAGGACTTCTTCACATCGCGCAGATTGAGCAGCAATTTCATCGTCCCCATCACGCCCGCAGAGAAGATGACGTTGTTGGCGCGAACGATTTCCTTATGCTTAAATAGTTTTGTCGAATCTTGATAAGTAACTTCATAACGCGCATTGTCTAAGGTCGAAGGTCGAACGTCAATCACTTCCACTTCCGCTCTTACTTCCGCGCCGTTCTTCTCGGCAAAATATAAATAATTTTTCGGCAGCGTATTCTTCGCGTTGTGACGGCAGCCCACCATACATCCGCCGCAGTGTTTGCATCCTGCGCGCGCGGGACCTTCGCCGTCAAAAAACGGGTCGGGAACGGTAATCCCCGATTCGCCAAAGTATGCGCCCACATCCGTCGCGCGGAAGGTGCGACCCATTCCGCGTTCTTCAGCCATTTCCTTCAAGACCAAATCCGCATCCCATAATTTGGGATTGCGCGAAACGCCGAGCATCTTCTGCGCGGTTTCGTAATGACCCTTCAAAGCCGCGCCCCATTTGATGTTTTGATTCCATGCGGGCGTTGCAAAAGTTTCATCGGTGGGAATTTCCAGCACGTTGGCGTATCCCAAACTGCCGCCGCCCACGCCCGCGCCGTGCAGAACCATCACGCCTTTGAGCAAACTGATTTGCAAAATTCCGTGTCCGCGCAGGGCGGGCAGCCAGAGATATTTCCAATACTGCCAGTTGGATTTTGCGAAGTCGGCGTCTTTGAATTTTTTCCCTTTTTCAAGGACGAGGACAGAATACCCCTTTTCGGTTAATCGCATTGCCGAAACGCTTCCCCCAAAACCCGAACCGATAATCACATAATCATAGACTTGGGACATGAGAGCCTCCAAATTGAGTTGGCGTGATTATAGCATTCGCGCTTGAATTAATTTCGATTCGGCTTATGATGAAATTAAGGAGCGAGGCGAAACCATGATTCACTGGATAGGCGGATTGTTTGCGT
>JAQTWR010000385.1 GCA_028689195.1 Anaerolineales bacterium
AAATTCAACGTAAACGAAATCATCAGCACGTTGATGCTGAATTATGTGGCGGTGGCGTGGTCAATTTTTGGATCTTCGGCGTGTGGACCGAGGGCGGTTTTCAAATGACGCCCAAGTTTCCAAACGGCGCGTCGCTGCCGCGTTTATTGGAATTCGCCAAGTCCTATCCCGTTTTTCGCGGATTGACCACGCATCTTGGGCTGTTGATCGGAATCGTCGCCGCGTTTATCCTGTGGTTGATTATTTTTCGCAGCCGCTGGGGATACGAAATCCGCTTGATCGGCGATAATCCGCGCGCGGCGCAGTACGCGGGAATCAACATTACGCGGAATACGATTTGGGTGATGATGCTCTCTGGCGCGCTGGCGGGGTTGGGCGGCATGTCTGAAATTGCGGGTGTCGTCCACCGTTTGCAGACCGCGCCCATCGCGGCGGGGTACGGCTTTACGGGAATCATCGTCGCGTGGCTTGCTAAACTAAATCCGATTGCGATCATCTTCGTGTCGGTTTTATTCGGCGCGTTGATTCTTGCGGGGCGCGAGATTCAGCCTTCGGGCGTTCCTAAAATGATTCAAGGAATTATTCTCGTCTGCCTCATCGCCAGCGATTTCCTGCTGCGTTATCGCATCATCATCTCGCGCGGGGAGGAATAATCATGGACTTTACGATTATCTTACAAGCGGGCATTGCCAGCGGAACGGTGCTGCTGTTTGCGACCATTGGAGAATTATTCTCAGAACGCGCGGGCGTTTTGAATCTCGGCGTGGAAGGCATGATGCTCATCGGCGCGATGACCGCGTTTAGTACCACCATCGCAACGGGCAACCCGTGGATTGGGGTTTTGGCGGCGATGCTCTTCGCGGGAATTATCAGCCAGATACACGCCTTCATCGTTATCACGCTTCAAGCGGATCAGGTGGTCAGCGGGCTTTCGCTTACGTTTTTAGGCGCGGGCATCAGTTTGGTTTTGGGCGAAGGCTTGAGCAAGGCTGGCACGGTTTCTTTGCTGCCTAATTTTTCAATTCCGCTGCTTGCCTTAATCCCAATTATCGGAAAGATATTTTTTACGAACCAGAGCATTCTGGTTTATATTGGATACCTGCTCGTGCCGCTTTCGTGGTATTACATCAACCACACGCGCCCGGGGCTGCACTTGCGCGCCGTCGGCGAATATCCCTCCGCGGCGGATGCGCTGGGCATTAACGTTTTCCGTTTGCGCTATATGTATGTTTTTATAGGCGGCATGTTGGCTGGTTTGGCGGGCGCGACCATCAGCCTTGCGGTATCTCCCGGCTGGTTCAGCGAACTGACTACGGGCGGGCAGGGTTGGATTGCGATTGGTCTGGTGATTTTCGCGCAGTGGGACCCCATCCGCGCGGCGGTTGGCGCGTATGCGTTCGGCGCGCTTCGCCGTCTCATTTTGGATATTCAAGGACCGACGCTTCTGCTCGGTTTTGCGAATCCATTTTATTACAATCCCTATCTCGGATTCTTCCTGCAAATGCTGCCGTATCTTTTCACGGTGGTCGTGCTGGTGATCGGCTCGCGCGAAGCCATGCGAAAACGCATCGGCGCGCCGGCGGCGCTGGGCAATCCGTACATTCGCGGCGAACGCGGAAAGTAAACTTCAAAACCTCCGAGGAAATCTCGGAGGTTTTTTTGATACAATCCCCCGAACCAATCAACCAAAGGAAGCCAATCCATGCCTCAAGCGACTTATCATTTTCCAAAAGGATTTTTATGGGGAACCGCCACCGCCTCTCATCAAGTGGAGGGGAACAACGCGAATAACAATTGGAGTCAATGGGAAGAAGAAGGGCATACGATACATAAATCGGGGCTTGCCGCCGATTGGTGGGGCGGACGCTGGCGCGAGGATTTCGACCGCGCCGCCGAAACGGGTCAAAACGCGCATCGGCTTTCCGTCGAATGGAGCCGCGTTCAGCCCGCCCCCGATACTTGGGACGAGGAAGCCATCGAAAAATATCGCGCCATGTTGCGCGGACTTAAAGATCGCGGCATGACCGCGCTGGTGACGCTGCATCATTTCACCGATCCGCTTTGGGTGACGGAACGCGGCGGCTGGGAAAATGCCGAGATTGCGCCGCTGTTTGAAAAATACGTCCGCAAGATTGTGGATGCGCTGAAAGAATACGCGACGCTGTGGTGTACGATCAACGAGCCGAATGTGTATGCGTTGAGTGGATATGTCATTGGCGCGTTCCCGCCCGGAAAGAAAGATATTAAACTTTCGATGCGCGTGCTGGCAAATATGATTCGCGGACACGCCGCCGCGTATCGCGCCATCCACGAATTGCAACCCGAAGCGCGGGTTGGGTACGCCCTTCATTATCGTCCGATGGTTGCGCGTTCGAACTGGTCGCCGTTGGATCGGTGGATGAGAAATATCCGTTACGAGGGAATCAACATGGGATTCCCATCCGCGATTTCGACGGGCGTGATGAAATCTCCGATTGGGAATCAAAACATCCCGGAAGCGAAAGGGACGCAGGATTATCTCGGTTTGAATTATTACTCGGTGGATACGGTCTGGTTCGATATTACAAAACCCGGCGAGTTGTTTTCCAACAGCGGCTACCCCAAAGACGCGGATATGAGCGGAACGAATTTTATTGCGAATATTCCCGAAGGAATTCATACCGCCATCAAATGGGCTGAAAGAACCTATCCCAGCCTGCCTGTTTTCATTACTGAGAACGGCGTGGAAGATTCGGCAGACAAGATGCGCCCGCGTTATTTGGCGCAGCACATCCATCAAGTTTGGCGCGCGGTCAATTTCAACTGGCAGGTGAAGGGTTATTTCCATTGGTCGCTGGTGGATAACTTCGAGTGGGAGCGCGGATGGACGCAGCGCTTTGGCTTATGGGGACTCGATGTGGATACGCAAAAAAGAATCCGCCGCCCAAGCGTGGATTTGTACGCGGGGATTTGCAAAGAGAACGGCTTATCTTC
>JAQTWR010000386.1 GCA_028689195.1 Anaerolineales bacterium
CTGGGATACAAGTTGCATCCCAAAATCACGGGCGCGCTAAAACGCCGCCGCGTCTTCGATAATCTGGATATTGTCTTTCGCGGCTATCGTTCGCGCAGCGTCTTCAAATACGTCAGCGACGAGGGTCTGCGCGCATACATCGCGGGCTTGACGCGGCAAAAAGCGGACGGCGCCTATGAATTGATTTATTCCCCCGAATGGGAAGCGCGGATTTACTTAACGGGCTTGCGCGATTTTGACCTGTGGCGCGAACTGCCAAATCTCGAAGTTCCAACGCTCATCATTCGCGGCGCAGAGACAGATACGTTTTTAGAAAACGCGGCGAACCTTGTCGCAAAGAAAAATCCGAAAATTCAAATACAAACGCTGGAAAAAGCGACGCACATCCTGCCGCTCGAACATCCGCAGGAAGTATTTGAAAGCGTCAATAAATTTCTAGCCAAACTATAAAGACTATGGTCTGTTTTTCAAATAAGGAGAATTTATGACCGAACCAACTTATTCCTCCGCCGAGTTGATGATTGTCAACGCGGCGCGGTTACTGAAAGACGGCGACGTCGTCTTCGTCGGCGTTGGGCAGCCAAACCTTGCGTGCAATCTCGCCAAACGCACGCACGCCCCCAACCTTGTGATGATCTACGAAGCGGGCGTTATCGGCGCAGAACCCGAACGCCTGCCGCTTTCCATCGGCGACCCAACTCTCGTCAGCGGATCGTTATCTGTTGTGAGCATGTACGACATTTTCTCAAATTATCTCCAGCGCGGCAACGTGGATGTGGGCTTCATGGGCGGCGCGCAAATTGACAAGTACGGCAACATCAACGCCACCGTCATCGGCGGATACGACCACCCCAAAGTGCGGCTGCCCGGCTCTGGCGGCTCGCAGGAGATTGCCGCGTGGGCAAATCGCTGCTACATTATGACTCCGCACCAAAAACGCCGCTTCCCCGAAAAAGTGGAATTTATGACCTCGGCGGGTTACATCAGCGGCAAGGGCGCGCGCGAAGAAGCGGGATTGCGCGGCAAAGGAATGGTCGGCGTGGTAACGGATATTGGAATGTTGGAACCCGATGAAAACGGCGAAATGATTCTGACCGCGTTACATCCCAATAAAACCGTTGAAGAAGCCAAAGTCAACACAGGCTGGGATTTAAGAGTCGCGGCGCAGGTGAAAGTAACCACCCCCGTGACAAAGAAAGACTTGAAGATTTTGCGCGAAGAACTCGACCCGACGGGGATCTATCTCAAAAGCGGCGGATAACGTTTATAAGATGACAGTCGCTTCTTTGCAAGCGACTGTCATCTAGCGTTCGGGGATTTTTTGTTTTAAGCGTTGATTACGGCGCGTAATATTGGATAATGAGCGTCGGTCGCACGGCGGCAACGGTATGATTACCGCTAAAGAAAGTCATAAAATCGGCGACGTTGTTATTGTTATCGTCTACCGTAAATCTCAAACGGAACTGGGTGTAGCCAGTCAAGTTAATATAGCTCCTGCCCGCAGGACTCAACGCCGCCCTGTACCAAACGCCAATCGGCGTGGCGCTAAACACAGCGGCAGATGTTCTGCCAGCCGCCGCTTGAAAATCTCCAGATTGCAGACCAACCGCCGTTCCAAAGAACGGCTTTCGCATGTCGACGCGCAAAGCGCCGAGCGTCGAGAATGGACTCGTTCCCACTAATCCCTGATACCTGATTTTAAGCGCGGCGCTGGTGATGACGGCGGCGTCGGGCAAACTAGATGTATTGAAGTGCAGGATGGCGCGATACTGCCTGTTCGCCGCGTCATCGCCGAGGCGGAAGTTGACCGCGCCGGAATTTACCGCGCCGCCAATATTGCTGTTCTCGGCAGATTCGAGAATCCACCCATCCTGCGCCGCGTCAGAGTAAAAAACGCGGGTCTGGGGAATATCATCCGCTTTCCAGCGATTGTAAAAAATATTCAACAGCGGAATGAATTCAGTCGTCGCTTTTTGACTGCCGACAACATTCGGATGGTCGTCTCCCGAAGGATAATAAGACGTGTTGCTGCCCGCGACAACGATATGCTCGATGCTGCTCGTCGCGGTGTTATATCTGTGATGCGCGTTCGGATGCGTCAGCACGTTGTAAAAATCAAAAACGGCGACGTTGCTGAAAGGATAAGCGTTGACCGTCAACCAGTCGTTGTACAGCCAGTTATTGAATGCGCGGGCGTTGGCGGCATACGTTGGGTCGGTGACGGGCGGCGCGGTGATGACGATAAAGAGTTTATCGGGATGCGCGCGGAAATATTTGAGAATCTCGTTGTACACATACTTGGCGTGACCAACCGTATAACCCGGGGTTGGGTCTGGCGGATCGTTTGGATTACCGCTCAAATTGGAATTCGGAAAACAGGATTTGAACATCACAATGGTATTCTGCCCGCCCGGGTCTGCCAGCGTGCGCGTATATACAGAGTTTTGTCCGCTCTCGGCAAACAACGCGTTCATCGTTACGGGCGTGCTGGGGCTGCGGAACCATTCCAGCCAATCTGGAATATCGGTGCGGTCGCCAATCGCATTCGGTCCCCAGCCGTAGTTTGTATCGCTGACAAAGTAGTTATTTTGTCCCAGTTTTTTGCCCAGAAGACCATAATCATCGCGCAATAAATTCTCGCCCGTGGAGTGATGAATGAAAATAAGTTTGACGGTCTGGGCGGGCGGGTTGGGATTTATCGTCGCGGAAAGCGGAGCAGGCGAAGAAGCGGCTTGCGCCGGAATAATACACGCCAGCAAGAGCAACACGACAATCAAGGCGGAAAACATACGACGGGTTGATTTTTTTATAGTCATGGGAAACCTCGCGGAGTAATCTAATAGAGCAACGCTTAACATCATCATATATTACTTTACGGCATTTTCAAATCGCAGGCAATAGTACCCAGGGGCGGCAAATTTCGTTTCGGTAAAAAAATCCCGCAGAAATCAACTGCGGGTCTTTTGTCCCAT
>JAQTWR010000387.1 GCA_028689195.1 Anaerolineales bacterium
GCCGAACAAGCCGCGCGCGACGCCCGTATCCGCGCTGAAGAACTCGCCAAAGAAGCCCGCGTCCGCGCCGAAGAACTCAGCAAAGAAGCCCGCGCCCGCGCCGAACAGCTCGCAAGCGACGTCCGCGAACGCGGCAAGAGCGCCATTGACGCCGTCCGCAAGACCAAAAAAGGCGATGACGAAGCCGCAGCCGCGTAATCTTTGCGGTAGGACATAATCAGCGCAGGAGAAGTAAAAAGGGTTTGGCGGTTGAGCCAAGCCCTTTTTTTATCCATGCTCATTCGCAACTTCATGCGGGTCTTCTTCAACCTGCTCTACCATCCCTTCGCCTTCGCATACGACCTCGTCGCTGCGGTTGTTTCGCTTGGGCATTGGAAGGACTGGGGCGCGGAGATTATCCCGTTTATCAATGGGACTCGCGTCCTCGAACTTGGTCATGGTCCCGGGCATTTGCAACGCGCTCTTCTCGACCTTCAATTTGATTCTGTCGCGCTGGATGAATCTGCCGCCATGAGTAGACTCGCCAAACGCAGGCTTGGCGGCGGACGTCAACTCGCGCGCGGATTGGCGCAGCGCCTTCCGTTTGCAAGCGCTTCGTTTGACTCCATCGTCGCAACTTTCCCCACCGAATATATCTTCGACCCGCAGACGCTATTCGAGGTTGGGAGATGCTTGAAGCGCGGAGGCAGATTGGCGGTTATGCCCGTCGCGTACCCGAAGAGTAGAATCCTGCGGCGGTTGTATCAAATCACGGGCGAGATTCCATCCGCGTCGAGGACGTCCGTAATCGAAAAAATAAAACAGCCGTTTGTCGAATCTGGTTTTGAAACGGAAATTAAAATTATTGAAGTAAAATCAGCGACGTTGTTGATTGTCGTCGCGCAAAAATAAAAAGGAAAAAAAATGTTAAAGAAACTTAGAGAACCCGTAAATAGTCTTACGCATTGGGGCGGGGCGTTGTTCGCGTTGATCGGTTTGATCGCGCTGCTTGTTGTTGGTTGGGGGACGCCCGCCAAAGTGATTTCGCTTGTCGTTTACGGCGTAAGTCTGGTTTTTCTGTTTTCGGCGAGCGCCACTTATCACATGGTGCAAGTCAAAGATAAAGCGTTGGAGATTTTTCGCAAGATTGACCATTCTGCGATTTATCTTTTGATTGCGGGAACTTATACGCCGCTTTGCGTTAATGCGTTCACGGGGTTTTGGAAGTGGGGCTTGTTGAGCATTATCTGGTCGCTGGCGATCATTGGGGTTGTGGTGAAAGTGTTTGTCATCCGCGCGCCGCGTTGGTTGAATGCCGGCATTTATCTGGTGATGGGTTGGATGAGCGTTATCGCCGTGGGTCCCATTGCCGCGCTTCCCGTTTGGGTGCTGACTTGGCTGATTATCGGCGGCGTGGTCTACACCTTGGGCGCGGTGGTTTATATTACAAAGATATTCAACTTTGTGCCGGGCGTGTTTGGCTTCCATGAAGTCTGGCACATCTTTGTGCTGCTTGCGGCTGCCGCTCATTTTATGGCGGTGATGGGCGTGGCTGTGCAAGCGTAGATAAAAGTTAACTTATGTTGAAAAATAAACGCAATATGTCCGCCGTGTTCCTTATATTGGGAATGCTTTGCCTCGCCGTCGGTATCGCCATAGACAACGCCGCCTTTTCATGGGCGGCGGTTGTGTTTGTTCTGCTTTCTCTTGCGCTCGGCGGCAGGTGGCTGAGACCGAGAAGAAAATAATTTACCTTTTACTTGACCGCATTTTCTGCCTTATTTTTGCCGCGCTAAAAATGCGGTCGAAGAATCCCTTGTATCCGTCTTTATCGTATAGGATCATATAATCGGCGGGACCGTATTCTTCGGGCTTGAACATAATTCCGCCATTGGGGTTGATTTCCAAAATATACAATTCGCCGTTTCCGTTCATACGAATATCGCAGCGACCGTATCCCGCGCAGCCCATGGCAAGGTACATGCGTCTGGCGCTATCGTGCAGGCGCGCTATTAATTCGGGGTCGGTCACTTGCTTGAAGTCGAAGGGAACGTCGTAACGCCATTTCACATCCACATGCCAGAATTCTTCATTGGGCGGAAAGACCAACTCGGCAGGCGGATATAAAATGGGTTGACTCAAGTCGTCGGGGTTATCTACTACGAGGACATTAAATTCTTTGCCCACGATGAATTCTTCCATACGCGCCGCGCCGAATTCAGAGCAAATGCGCGCCACTTGGGCTTTTACTTGATCCAAGGCATCGGCGCGCGATTCTTTAATCATCCCCATGCTGCCATAACTTTTGGGGTGTTTGACCATGATCGGGTAGCGCAGATTCTTGACGAGTTCCTCAGCCTCCTCGACGCTTTTGACGTGATAGCCCTTTGCAAATTTGATGTGATGCGCGTCGGCAATGGCTTGCATTTCTTCGCGGGTGGGGTCAAAACAATTTGAGTCTGCGCCTGTGAAGGGAAGGCTGAGCGCCTCCAACGCCTGCACAACTTCGATGGCTTGATAGCCCGTTTTATCGTCTTCGTCGTTTTCGAATTCATACCCTTCGCAAATATTCAGAAATACGTCGTATTCTTTTTTTTCCGCAAGCGCGCGTATTTTGTCGAACACGGGCGCGGTTAAAGTAATCATTTGCCAGTCAAAATCTTTAAGGTAGGGGGATGGATCAAACTTTGAAATTTCTTCATCCGAAAGAACACAAACGCGCATATAACCGACTCCTGTTTCTATGATGACGATATTATGACATAAATCCATTCAATAGCAAGATTTGAATACTTAAACTTTTCGACGTATAATTTTTCTAGAGAAAATTTCCTCGCGTTTTAAGCGCGGCTTTTTTTTGTTTTCAAATGTGACAAAAGTTACAATATAAATTCTCAATCAGCGTTATATTGAATTTATCTTAATCAAAGGAGAGCCCATGTCAAAAACGCCATTCATTATTGCCGTTGCGGCTGCGGCGCTTGCGCTT
>JAQTWR010000388.1 GCA_028689195.1 Anaerolineales bacterium
CTTCGCTTGCGGCGCGAATTTTATACTCGTCCCTGACGCGCGATTTAAATCCGCTCGCGGAGGATTCCCCGCTGTTGTTTTTGAACGGACCGCTGACCGGGGCGAACGGACCGACTACGGGGCGCTTTGTGGTTTGCGGAAAGAGTCCCGCAACTCAATTATGGGCTGAGTCAAATTGCGGCGGATTTTGGGGACCCGAACTTCGCAAGGCTGGCTATGACGGCTTATGGATCACGGGAAAATCTTTGAAGCCAGTTTATATTTTGGTCAACGAGGGAAAAATTGAAGCGAGAGACGCCGCGTCGCTTTGGGGGCAGGATACATACAAAACGCAGGAATCCATCAAAGCGGAAATCGGAATCAAGAATGCGCGAGTCGCATGTATTGGCGAAGCGGGCGAGCGCGGCGTTTTGTATTCGTCTATTTGTTGCGACCACGGACGCATGGCGGGGCGCACAGGACTCGGCGCGGTGATGGGCGCGAAAAATCTTAAAGCGATTGCCGTTTACGGAACGAAGAAAATTGAACTCGCCGATATGGAGCGTTATTCCGCGCTGCGTTCCGAAGCGAACCGCGCATTGAAGCAGGATAACGAAGCGAACATCATGCGCGAACTTGGTACGGCGGGCGGCGCAAATTATGCCGAGTATCTCGGCGGGATGCCCGCGAAATATTATCATCAGGGCGCGTTCCCAAATGTGGATAATGTTTCAGGCTCGAAGATGGCTGAAAGTATTTTGGTCGGGCAAAGCGCATGTCAGGGATGCGTGATTGCGTGCGGGCGCGTGGTGAATCTCGGCGATGGCGTGAAGCGCAAAGGTCCCGAATATGAAACGATTGTCGGATTTGGTCCCAATCTGCTGATTGATAATTTGGAAGAAGTGACGCGGCTCGGCGAGTTGTGCGACCAATACGGCATGGATACCATCAGCGCGTCGAACACGATTGGCTTGGCGTTTCACTTATATGAAATAGGCAAGGTCGCTAAAGCGGATGCGGACGGGCTTGAACTGACGTGGGGAAGCGCTGCGGCGGCGCGGGAATTGATTCATAAAATTGCGCGGCGCGAGGGAATCGGCGATTTGCTTGCGAACGGTTCGCGCGCGTTCGGCGCCGCCTTTGGCGCGGAAGATGAAGCCGTGCAGGTCAACGGACTCGAAGTCGCCGGGCATGATCCGCGCGGTGTTTCGGGTATGGCGCTTTCGTACGCCACCAGTCCGCGCGGCGCGTGTCACAATCAATCGGATTATTTCTTTGTGGATTGGGGCCACACGAACGAGAAACTTGGCATCGAATTTTTTGACCGTCACGCGCAGGCGGAAAAATCCGCGAACGTGGCGCGGCATCAAAACTGGCGAACTTTCTTCAACTCGTTTGTGATGTGCATTTTCGCCAATGTCGATCCGCAAATGCAAGTGGATATGGTCAACGCGGCGTGCGGTTTTGATTGGACGATTGACGATATGATGAAATGCGGCGAGCGCGGATGGAATCTTAAACGCGCGATCAATATCCGCATGGGGCTGACGCGCGCAAACGATAAACTTCCGAAGGCGCTGCTTGAACCGTACAACGAAGGCGGCGCGGCGGGATTTGTCCTCGATTTGGAGAGTATGCTTTCCGCCTATTACGATGCGCGCGGATGGGATGAAGAAACGGGGAAACCGATGCGCGAGAAATTGATCGAATTGGGGCTGGGGGATGTAAACGTCGAATTGGATTGAAATCTGGAACAGGCTCTTTTGCAGCAAGCGTCTATTTTTGGGCTGAAGCGCGGCTTGGACATTCTTGAGATTGCGCCTTTCTTCTTTTCTCCTGATAGAGCGCGTCGTCAGCCATCTTAACTACTTCGTCAATGTTTTTGCTGTGCGTCGGGTAGGCTGCAATTCCCGCCGAGAAGGTGATATGCAATTTTGTCTCTTGGTAGGGTATACCGACCATTTCCATTTTTTTGTGCCACCCATTCACGCGCTGTACGGCAGTTTCTATATCGGTGTTGTAGAGAATGACCAGAAATTCATCGCCGCCATAGCGGCAGGCAATATCTTCCGCGCGCGCCATCAATTTAAGTTGATTGCCGAATATTCTAATGGCTTGGTCGCCCATGTCGTGCCCGTAGGTGTCGTTGAATTTTTTCAATCCGTCCAAGTCAATCATAACGACGCTGAGCGGTTCGTTTTTTCGCGAAGCGCGGGCGTGTTCCCGCGTCAACGCTTCTTCCATATAGCGGCGGTTGTACAGTCGGGTCAGCGGGTCGCGGGCTGCTTGTTCTTGAAGGGCGATGTGCAGTTTTTCGATTTCCGCTATCTTTTGATTTAGTTTTTCATTGGAAAGGGAAAGCGCAGCCTCGGCTTTCTTGCGTTCGGTAATATCGCGCAATACTGCGAACATAACGCTTCTGCCTTTCCATGTGTACACGCCGGCGGATATATCTACCTGAAATACCGTCCCGTCTTTTTTTCTGTGCTTTCTTTCGGTGACGATAATGCCCTCGGTCGCTTTTGCCTTTTCTATGGCTCTATTGGTTTCTTCTTGTTCCGCGCTTACGCTGTCAGCCGTCAGGTTTAACGCTTCTTCGCGGGTGTAGCCATATAATCTGAGATACGCGTTATTGACGTCCAAAAACTTTTTTGTCTCTGCGTCGAAAATACAAATGGCATTTATTTCATTGTTGAACAGCTTGTGGTATTTCTCTTCGCTTTCTTTGAGATTCTCCATCATCTGTTTGCGCTCGGTGATGTCCTCTTTTATTGCGACATAATGCGTGATCGCGCCGTTCTCGTCCATAATGGGGGAAATGGATGCGGACTCCCAGTATAGATCGCCGTTTTTCTTGCGATTGCAGAATTCCCCGCGCCATTCATTTCCGTTTGAGATTTTTTCCCATAATTCAGTATAGACTTCGGGCAGGGTTTTGCCTGATTTCAATATTCTGGGATTTTTGCCTATCACCTCTGCAGGCGAATA
>JAQTWR010000046.1 GCA_028689195.1 Anaerolineales bacterium
TTCGTCTTTGAAAGTCAGCGCGAATTTCCCGCCCGCCAATTGACCCGCAGCAAGCAGCAGATCAATCGTTGCGCGAGTATTGTAAAACGGAGAGACAACAGGCTGCGCGCCCGAAAGAACAGACTGAGCCGCGCCCGTAAACACGCGCTGATACCCCCAAGACTCGAGTCCGTGATGATCGGGGAAAACGTAATCCGCTTCCATCGCGGTTTCATCGGGGAAGGTGGCGAACGAAACCACCTGACCAACGCCCTTCAACGCTTCCTTGAAACCCAACGCGGCGGGCAACTCAAAGACGGGATTTACGCCATGTACGAACAACACTTTGAATTTGCCGTCTTTCATCTTCTTGATGAAGTCTTGCATTTCCTGCGCGGACGCGGGACGCTGATACTGGGTCTGCATCGGCGCAAGCGCAGAGAAATACACGCCGCCCGCTTTGCCGAAGTTATCGGCAATCGCGTTCAATGCAAGCACGGCTTCTGCAACGGCGAGCCCGTTGCTCTGACCTAACGCCGCGCCGCCGGGGATGGCTAACGCGCCGTTTGAATTTACGAACATCTCTGCAATATGTTCGAGCGCCGCAAGAGAAACATCGGCTTTTGCCGCCGCGTCTTTGGGGTCTACATCTGCGAAAGCGCGGGGCATTGGACCGCCGCGCATTTGGGCGGCGAGTTTGCCGATTGCAAGCGCTACCAGCGCTTCGGTTCCCGGTTTTAGCGGAATCCACTCGTCCGCTTTGGCGGCTGTTGAAGACATCCGCGCTTCAAATTGAACGAACTTGCCGCGCATCTTTGTTTGCGATTCGCGCAAGCCGGAGAATCCGCGCGTGTATGCGACGGGGGAGAGCCATATCTCCAGGAAGTTCGCGCCGAACGATAAAACAAGTTCCGCGCCGCCAATATCGAAGAAGGGCAACCCAGTTTGACCGAAGAGGTTTTCCGCGGCTTTGCTTAAAGTCGCTTGAGAGTCGAACATGCTCAACGCGCCGAATCGGACTGGGGCGTTGATTCCCGTCGCGTTCGCAAGATCAGATACGAAGTCGAAGAGATGATCGGGCGCGGTTCCCATCAGGAAGGCGATTTCTTCGGGTTTGTTGTCCTTCAACGCGTCGGCGACCGCTTGCGTCGCTTCGTCCCAAGTAACGACGCTGCCGCCTTTCATGGGATCGGTGACGCGGTCGGGATTGTACAGACCGTGTAAGGTCGCCTGACCGCGCGCGCAGGTCTTGCCGAGGTTGAGCGGATTGTCCGCGTTGCCTTCGGTTTTGAGCGCGCGTCCTTGCGAGGTGCGGACGATGAGTCCGCAGCCAGCCGCGCATTCGCGGCATGTGGTGGCGTAATAAGCGCTCAAACCGTTGTAGTTGTATTCAGGCATTTGCATGTATGGTTCGCGCTTGACATAACGCGAAGCGGGACCGCAGCCTGTGAGGATGGCGGTGGTTGCCGCGCCTACACCGGTTAATTTGAGAAAATCACGCCGGGAAAATTGTTTGCTCATAGTTGATTCCTTTCGCCCGGTTAATAATGACACGTGCCGCAGTCGGTGAGTTTGATCAGTTTTGCCTGATCGTCGCCCGCGATTTTGGTGTGGCAAGCCAGACACCAACCCATGTTGAATACTTGCGGGTTTGTATATAAGGTCTGGTTGGTCAGGTCGCCGTGACAGTTTTCGCAGTTCTGCCCCGCGGCAATATGCGCGCGGTGATTGTACTGAACGAAATCTGGCACTTGCGCTACGGGCACCCATTCGATAGGCGTTCCGCTTTCGACCGCTTGTTTCAACGGCGCAAGCAGCGCGCTGGTTTGGGTCTTGGCGATCTGTTGGTGGCATCCCCAACATTTGGATTGCGTGGGAATACCAGAAACGGGTCCGCGCGTTCCGCTGGGATGACAATACAGACACTGAACGCCGAAAGCGATATGCGTCCGATGCGGAAATTGGATGGGCTGCGCCGGAGGCTGTTGGGTGGTGTTGATGCCGTAGGCTGCAAGGCTGAACAATGCCAACACTACAATGCCTACCGCAATCAGACCAAGAGGCTGCTTTAGCCAGTCAAAAAGTCTTTTGATCATGGATGCTCCTAAGAATAAACTTTAAGCGCAACGCCGCCGAATACGCGGCGGCGAAGGCTGAATTAACTTATTAAAGGGGGAACGAAAACAGGAATCAAAGGCGGCAACGAATTTCGCGTGACGTGCGTACATAAAACCCGTCCCGATGAATATCAGGACGAGCGCGGCAAACACAATAACCATAAGAAATTCGGCGATATTCTCCATAATACTTATCTGCTGAACCCCGCCAGCAAATTGATTTCGCGCATTATACAGCACAAGTTCAGAAAAGTACATATAAGGCTTGATTTGGACGTTTTAGAGGCGTGATACAATGGAAAAATAATGAAAACAAAAATCGTTTTTATTCTGTTGGTTGCGTTTATTTTTATCGCATTTGCGGGTTGCAGCCTGCCTGCCGCATCGGGGCGGCATCTTGGCGCGGCTTCGCTTGCCATGCGGGTAACTCCCGCGCCCCCCGCCGAAGATCAATCTGAAATCGGCTCGACGGATGGGATTTTCGTCATGGGCATTGTAATTGTATTGATTACCGCCGTCCCTATTTTGAGCCGCAGAAAAAAGAAATAGGCGGCGATTTTTCGCTCATTTGACACGCATCCATTCATCGTGTATCCTTGACCGCGTCCGAGCAGGATCGGCGCGGCGAAGCCTTTCGAACCCCGCCAGGATCGAAAGATAGCAACGGTAAGGAAGAGTCTTTGGGCGCCGCCGACACCCTGCTCGGATATTTTTTTGCTTATAATTCCTCCCATGAAATCATCAAACTGGATAACCCTCGTCATTGCCGTCGTTGTCGGAATCGCGGCTGGTTTAATTTACGGCTGGGTGGTTAGCCCCGTTGAATATGTAGACGTGACCCCGGGCATCATGCGCGCCGATTACCGCGCCGATTATGTTTTGATGGTCGCGGAAGCGCATCAGCGCGAACAGGATTCTGAAACCAGCGCGCGCCGCCTCGCCATGCTCGGCAGCGACCCGCCCGCGAAGATCGTCGAATCCGCTTTGATCTACGCCGCGCAAAACGGATTTACCGAAAACGAAACGGTCGTTCTGCGGGGATTGCTGAACGCCATGCAGACTTACCAGCCGCAGGGGAATAACGCCCCATGAAGAATCTACCGCGCAATTTTTTCCTCCCGCTCTTCGCGCTTCTCGTCGGATTTGGAATTGGTCTCGCATATTCATGGGTAATCTCTCCCGTCGAATACGTGGACGCGAGTCCCGCGCTTTTGCGCGACGATTTCAAAGACCAGTACCGCATCGTCGTCGCCGCGTCGTATGCGTCGGCGCATGACCTTGCCCGCGCCCGCGCCCGCCTCGAATTGCTCGGCGATGCGGATTTGATTGGGGCATTGAGCGCGCAAGCGCAGCGCATGGTCGGCGTGAATGAATCGGATAGCAATAAGCGGGCGTTGGCGTTGCTTGCAACCGATTTGCAAAAGGGCGTCGTCAGCATTCCCGCCACAAGGGTTTCGCTTGCGCCGACTGCCCAGCCGACGGCTGCGACTCTTTCGCCGACAGAAAGCCTCGTTATACAAACGTCAACGCCGACGGCAGAGACGATACAAACTCCTTTTGCGATGCTCGCGTTCACGCTTACGCCGCGCCCCACATTTACGTCCACGGTTAGCGTTGGCGCGCCCTTCGCTTTGATTGGACAGGATACGGTTTGCGATCCTGGCGTCGAAGCGGGTTTGCTGCAATTCACGCTGCTTGATTCTCGTCGCAGGCAAATTGCGGGAGTCGAAATCATCGTCACGTCCATCGCGGGCGAGGATCATCTCTTTACGGGATTCAAACCCGAAGTGGGGAACGGTTACGCGGATTTCGTCATGCAGGAAAATATTAGTTACAGTATTCGCATTGTGGAAGGCGGGACGTTTATCAACAACATCTCCGCGCCGAGTTGCGCCGACCCAAACGGAAAAAAATATTTAGGCGGGCTGTCGCTCACGTTTCAACAGTAACGCGATATTTATATCCCTTGCAACCGAAACCTTTTTCGTTCGTTATATCTTTCAGCGCATCTCGTCATTGCGAGCCGCGCATTTGCGGCGAAGCAATCTCTAATATGTAAGGAGATTGCTTCGGACAAGAACAAGAGCGTCCTCGCAATGACATTAATCTCACAAGGAGTAACGAATGAATACAGAACAAAAACCGACTTTATTTATAGTTATCGCCATTCTGACTCTCGTCAGCGGCATTGTGAATCTCTTTTGGGGATTTGTCGCATCTGCAACCGCGCTGGGAACAATTGTCGGGGTGATTTGTTTGCCCATCACCGTTTTGCCGACGATCTTGGGCGTGTTCGAGATTATCTACGCGGCGAAACTGTTTAGCGCGCAGCCCCAACCCGTGCAGCCCTCCCAGCCGCTGGCGATATTTCAAATTTCGACTTTTATTTACGGAAATATTTTCTCGGCGGTGGTGGGCGTTTTGAATTTGATCTTCTTCAACGACCTGTCTGTTAAGGAATATTTTGCGAAGATCAACGGCGCGCAAATTATGACGCCCGCGCCCGTTCCAACCCCCGAACCCGAACCCGCGCCGATTATTGAACCCGTCCTTCCCGAAGAACCGGCGGATGATGCCGCCAAGCCGAAGCGCGTTCGTAAAATAGCGGGCAGGTAATTGGGGGCGTTTAGCGCTTGACTCTCTTCCCCGTCAACCTTAGAATTCAAATACAACTCAACGTTTGATAGGGAAGAGACTCGCGGCGATTGAAGCCGCAACGAGCGCCGAAGGTGCAAATCTGGCAACAGGCGAAACCAGATGAATCTCTCAGGCAAAAGGACCCCGCAAACGTACTGCTCTGGAAAATTCCCTAACGGGATACCGACGGTGTAAATCTTGTTAGTCCACTAATTGACTAGCAGACCAATCTCTCAGGTTCCATTACAGAGGACGCATGATTATAGAATCTTGCGTCCTCTTTTGATTCGCCAAATATCACAAACAGGAGAAATAAAAAATGAACGTTCCATCCAACCTCAAGTACACCAAATCCGATGAATGGTTCGACCCCGCCAGCGGCGCAATGGGCATTACCGATTTTGCCCAGAGCCAACTCTCCGATATCGTCTTCGTTGAATTGCTCGTCGAAGAAGGCGATGAAGTGACCGTAGGCAAAGCCATCGCTTCCGTTGAATCGGTCAAGGCTTCGGCTGAAATTTATGCCTCTGCCGCAGGCAAAGTCACCGCCGTGAATAAGGGACTTGCCGACAAGCCCGAAACCCTCAACAGCGATCCGTTCGGCGAAGGCTGGATGGTCAAAGTTGAAGGCGGCGCAGCAGGCGAAGTAATGGACGCCGCCGCCTACGAAGCGGATTGCGCGGGAAGAGCGCATTAAATTTTATTATGTCATTGCGAGGGCGTTCTTGATCTTCGCCCGAAGCAATCTCCCTCGACGTTTTGGGGATTGCTTCGTCGGGAAGAACACCCTCCTCGCAATGACGAGGAAATAAAATGACCTACATCCCTATTTCCCCCACCGAAAGGGATGCGATGCTAAAGACCGTCGGCGTTAAATCGCTCGATGATCTCTTTGACGCTGTTCCGCAAAAACATCGCTTCCCCGAACTTGACCTTCCCCCCGCATTGACCGAAATGGAAGCCGCTTCATTATTGAATGAGATGGCGACCACCAACGAGAACGTGCGCGAGCACCTTATCTCCTTCCTCGGCGCGGGCGCGTACAACCATTACATCCCGTCCGTCGTGGATCATATTCTGCGCCGCGGCGAATTCTATACCGCGTACACGCCGTATCAACCTGAAATCTCGCAAGGCACATTGCAGGCGATTTTTGAATATCAATCGCTGATGACCAACCTGACCGGCATGGAAGTTTCCAACGCGTCGCATTATGATGGCGCGACTGCCGCCGCCGAAGCGGTCAGCCTTGCCTTCGCGCAGTTTCGCGGCAAACGCAAAAAGATTGTCCTCTCGCCCAGTCTGCATCCGCAATACCGCGAGGTGATCACCACTTACTCTCAAGGCATGGGACTGGAACAAGCCGGAAAAGACGCCGACCTTGAAGGCGGAGCCGACGCGCTGACTTCGCTCATTGATGAAAACACCGCGCTTGTCATCGTGCAGTATCCCGATTTCTTCGGGCGCATTTACGATTACACAAAACTCGTCGAAGCCGCGCACGCGAAAGGCGCGCTGGTTTGCATCGTTGCGAATCCTACTGCGATGGTCATGCTCAAGACTCCCGCCGAAATGGGCGCGGATGTTGTTGTCGGCGAAGCGCAGCCGTTTGGTATTCCGCTTTGGTATGGCGGACCGTATCTCGGATTCTTCACCACCAAAAAATCCTATGTTCACAAAATGGCGGGACGTCTCATCGGCGAAACCGTTGATAATCGCGGACAACGCTCGTATGTGTTGACTCTCACCGCGCGCGAGCAGCACATCAAGCGCGAACGCGCCACTTCCAATATTTGCAGTAATCAAGGGCTGCTCGCGCTCGCGTCTGCGGTTTATATGTCCACGCTTGGAAAAACTGGTTTGAGTCAAGTTGCGAATCTTTGCTATCAAAAAGCGCATTACGCCGCGAGCGAACTCAGCAAGATTGACGGTTTCGGTTTGTGTTTCAGCGATCCGTTCTTCCATGAATTTGTTTTGTGCTGCCCCAAACCCGCCAGCGAAGTGAATGACTATTTGCTCGAACACGGCATTCTCGGCGGATACGATCTCGGCAAGGATTATCCCGCGCTCGAAAATCATATCCTCATGGCGTTCACCGAAATGAACAGCAAGCAAGAAATTGACACGCTCGTCGAAGTGTTAAAGGAGATGGAATAATGGCTACGATAGTTGAACCTACCATCTTTGAATTATCTTCCCCCGGGCGACTCGGCGTAACCATGCCCGCGTCTGACGTGCCTCAAACGGATCTACCCGATAAAAATTTGTTGCGCTCCGAGTTGCCCTTGCCCGAACTCGCCGAAGTAGATGTGGTTCGTCATTACACAAAACTCAGCAAATTTAACTACTCCGTTGATGATGGTTTTTATCCGCTGGGTTCATGCACCATGAAGTACAACCCGAAGATCAACGAAGATACCTGCCGCTTGCCCGGCTTCCTTTACACGCATCCGTTGCAACCGATTGAAACCGTGCAAGGCAATTTGGTTTTGATGTATGAATTGCAGGAATGGTTGAAAGAGATCAGCGGATTTGCGGGCGTGACCCTTCAACCCGCCGCGGGCGCGCATGGAGAATTTACGGGCGTGCTGATGATGGCTGCGTATCACAAATCGCGCGGCGACGCCAAACGCACTAAGATGTTAATTCCCGACGCCGCGCATGGAACGAATCCCGCGTCGGCTGGCATGTTGGGCTTTAGCGTTGTCACCATCCCATCCGATGAGCGCGGCAACGTGGATTTGAAAGCGCTCGCCGCCGCATGTGACGACACCGTCGTCGGCATGATGGTTACGAATCCCAATACGCTCGGCATGTTCGACGAACACATCGAAGAAGTTATCAAACTCGTGAAGGACTGCGGCGGCTTGATGTACGGCGACGGCGCGAATCTTAACGCGCTGCTTGGAATCGTCCGCCCGGGCGACCTCGGCTTCGATGTGATGCACTTCAACCTGCACAAGACTTTCTCCGTTCCGCATGGCGGCGGCGGACCGGGTTCCGGTCCCGTTGGCGTTAGCGAACGCCTGCTCGATTTCCTCCCCTCGCCTTTGGTTGATATTGTTGAAGATGGCGATGATGTGATGGAACCGCTTTACGGTTTTGTCACGCCGAAGAAATCCATAGGACGCATGAAAGCCTTTCATGGTCACTTCGGCGGAGGACTTGTCCGCGCGTATACCTACATTGCCATGCACGGACCCGAGGGTTTGAAAGATATTTCGCAATACGCGGTGCTGAACGCAAATTATCTGCAAGCGAAATTGCGCGGCACATACACCATCCCGTATGATCGCATCTGTATGCATGAGTTCGTCGCGGAAGGACGCTTTGAAGGAAGCGACATCCGCGCATTGGATATTGCCAAGCGCCTGATGGATTACAAGTTCCATCCGCCCACGAATTACTTCCCGCTCATCGTTCACGAAGCGTTGATGATCGAACCGACCGAAACCGAGAACAAAGATACGCTGGATCGCTTCGCCGACGCGTTGATCAAGATCGCGGAAGAAGCGAAGACAAATCCCGACCTGCTCCACAACGCGCCGCACACCACTCCATTTGGCAGAATGGACGAAGTCAAAGCCGCGCGCGAGTTAGTCCTGTGCTGCTGGTTGCCAGAAAATTACGAAAGCCTGACGTAAGCATGACGCAAAAAAACTCCGAGTTCGTGAAGAACTCGGAGTTTTTTATTTAACGTGAATAATGGATAAGCCAAAAACATCAGCATGTCACCCTGAGGGAGCGTTTTTCAGTGACCGAAGGGTCTCAAATGAGCCGTTCCGAGATGCTTCGGGGCAAAAAACGCCCCTCAGCATGACATAATCCCGTTATCCATTATTGACGTTATTTAGGGAACTTACTTATCGGGAGTCCAAAGTATTGTGTCTGTCATCTCGCAGCGCGTGCCGTAATCGCGGTTTGTTCCTGAAAGCAATGTATACCCAAATGCCCCCGCAGAAGATTGATCTTCCGACAATGTGTATTCGGTCGTTTGATCGTCTACAGAAACGAAAGCCTTTTGCCCTTTAATGATGGCGGTAAAATTCGCCTCGGCAGGATTGCTAAAACTAACGCGACCCGTTCCATGCGTTTTACCCACCTCGTATGCGCGACCTCCTCTCGACATCAAAAAGAGGATTCTGCTTTTAT
Organism: Anaerolineales bacterium; assembly: GCA_028689195.1. Classification (GTDB taxonomy): domain Bacteria; phylum Chloroflexota; class Anaerolineae; order Anaerolineales; family Villigracilaceae; genus Villigracilis. The sequence goes on from JAQTWR010000046.1 coordinate 8,886, forward strand.
CGAGAAAAATCGCGTAATGCTCCCTGTTTTCTTGAAGACCAAACACAATGCCGCAACCGGAGACCTCGGCGCCGTCATAGGCGGACGACCACTTGAAATGAGACTTGAAAACAAAGTCGGCATACTTGCCGTCAAGAATCCACCAGTTGTACCAACCCAATTGCGCCCACTCTTCTTTGAAGGGATTTAGTTCGAGCGCTTTGCCGTTAGCCGAGTCGATATAGCCATCGTTCATTATCTTTTCCAAGTGCGCGTTGAAATCGCTGAATTTCTGAGTAGCCGCCGCATTTGGCGTTGCGGTTGGTTTTGGCGTCGATGTGGGCGGTTTCGTTGCGGTTGGCTTTATCGTTGCGGTTGCCGTGGGGGCGGCGGTTGGGGTTTCGGCTGGCGCGCTGGTAAATTGTCCGCAAGCCAGACTGGCGATAACAAGAATCAATACTGCATTAAACGGTCGTGAAAATTTTGTATTTCCCATTCCTTATTCTCCTTGGTTATTTAATTGAAACGTAACGACGCGCCAATTTTACAATGACTTCTATAAAAACTCAATCAAATATACTTGCAAAATCGTTGGCGTTCTCTATGGAATCCTAAAGGTATAATCCGAAATCACACTACATTCGCCAAAGGAGAAACTATGATCAATAAATTATTGTTCCACCAATTCCCGACCGCAAAAAGTTTAATAACCCGCGTTTTATACGACTTGATTACAACTCTGGACAAGGACAAACGCAATATCTTCCTGAATTATGGTTACGCTAATTATCATGACGAAATGGAACATCAACCGTTGCCGCTTGCCCCTGAAGACGAGCCGCACCGCTATCCGCTCCAGCTTTATTACCACGTCGCCCAATCGGTGGACTGGAAAAATATGGACGCGCTGGAGGTCAGTTCTGGACGCGGCGGCGGCGCGTATTTTGTCATGCGCCACTTTAAGCCCAAATCCTATACGGCGCTGGATTTTTCAAAACGCGCGATTGATTTTTGCAAAAAACAATATAAGGTAGACGGCTTGAATTTTCATCACGGCAACGCGGAAGCGCTTCCTTTTCCCGACGCGTCTTTTGACGTGGTGATGAATGTGGAAGCCTCGTTGTATTATCCAAATATTCAAAAATTTTTCGATCACGTCAAGCGCGTGCTGCGCCCCAATGGATACTTTCTCTACACCGACCTTCGTTATGTCGAGAAGGTGGACGAGTGGCGCGCAAAATTACGGAACATTGGCTTGAATCTTATAAAAGAAGAGGAGATTACCAATAATGTATTGAAAGCAATGGAGCACGACCGCGAACGCCGATTTGAAATGGTGCAAAAATACGCGCCGCGTCTTCTGCGTACGCCGCTTTATGATTTCGTGGGGCTTGACCCGAATGCGCCGTTAGACGTCCCCCCGCATCTGAACAAACGACGCTACTGGAACTTTGTCTTTCAGAAAATAGATTAATTTAAAAATAGAGGAATTAAAATCAAAAAGCGAACCCTCCTTATTCTTTTCTCGATTTTAGGCGCGTGTCTCTTGTTAGTCGTCTGTGGCTTTGTCGCAAATTTCATGTTTGGAGAAGATAACGTCGCCGAAGCCCCTTCAACCGAAGCCCCCGTAGCCGAAGAGGGATCAGCCGGCGCATCGGAAAACCAACCCGCAGGAGATTTCAACTTCGACCCGAAACAAAATGGATTTAGTTTCCCCAACTACGGGGATGATATTCAAGCCACGAACTTAACCGCAGTCGAGTTGCGCCGCATGTTTGGCGACCAGGTCTGCGCGGATATTAATGGGGAGGACTGCATCCTCACGCCTCCCGCGCAGCAGTGGATGGAACAAATCAATGGCGCGATGGCGGGCGGTCACTGCGAAGGCATGGCGGCGCTCAGCCTGATGATGTACACCAATCAAATTCCGCCATCCGATTTTGGCGGCTCGGTTGCCAGCGACCTGAGCATCGAAAATGACGAAGCGCTCCAGCGCGAACTTGCGTATTGGTGGGCGACCCAAACCGTCGCGCCCACATATACCAGCGTCGTTAAAGGTACGCCAATGGAAATTTTGGATATTGTCCAAAACATGGACGCCAACGGCGAAACTTACACCATCGGCATTTACAACGACAGCAGCGGACACGCCATCACGCCCGTCGGCGTAGCGGATAAGGGCGACGGCGTGTACGCGATCCTCGTCTATGATAACAACTACCCCGGCGAGACGCGCGAACTCTATGTCGATTCGCGCGATAACTCTTGGACGTATGAAACGTCCATCAACCCGCAGGTTGAATCCGACGTTTGGTCGGGCAACGCGGATACACAGTCGCTTGATTTGACTCCAACCTCCGCGCGGTTTAATCAACAGGAATGTCCCTTCTGCAGCGGCGGCGGATTATCCAGCGCGGGCGGCGGAAAACTTGCCGCGCCCGATCAAAAATTCAACCAAATTTTTCTTGACGGCGAAGGTCACATCCTCATCACAGACGCGAACGGAAACCGCCTCGGTTATGTAGACGGGAAAATCGTCAACGAGATTCCCGGCGCGAGCTATAACGAATTCCGCATGGGCGCAAGCATGAACGCGCCCGAACCCATTTACTCTTTGCCCGCCGCATTGGACGTAACCATTGAAATTGACGGCACAGCCTTAACCGAAGAAACGCTCACCGATCTTGTCTTGATCGGACCCGGGTACAGCATCGGCATTGAAGAAATTGGACTCACTCCGGGGCAGGTGGACGTCGCGTATTTTTACCCCGCCGATGAAACCATCTCTTATGAAACCGCCGCAGACGAAGCGCCGAATATCGTCTTCGGTATTGAAAACCCGAACGCGGAAGCCGACTATTATTTTGAAATCTATGGCGCGGATATTGTCGGCGGCGGAATTATCACCGCGCAGCTCGACAGCAAAGCCGGCGACTTGTTGATCAATACCGAAAAATTACACAACGAAGGTCTGTTCAATTTCTACATGACCCGCATCACCGACGAAGTCGAAGACGAATTTTCAGCCGAAGATATTGCGCTCAAAGAAGGCGCGCTCGTCTACATCAACTACGCCGAGTGGACTGACGCGAATCCCGAAGGCGTTTACTTCGGCGTGGAT